>CAYZQQ010000186.1:0-6602 GCA_964480075.1 uncultured Anaerolineaceae bacterium | reverse complement strand
CCGTATGTCGGCAGGTTGATAGCCGTGCGCCGCCAGTTGGCGCAGAATTTTCGCCGATGCCAGCGGCAATCCCGCATCAATCAGCGTGATGCCGTCACTATCCACGATGGCGTACACCCGCCCCACAACTAACCCCGAAAATCCAAATACATTCGCTGTAATTTGACGCATCGCGCACCTTTTTTTTCATACAATCGACTGGAATAATTGTAGACTGTTTCCGGTTAAATGCCAAACAATGACGTCTTGTCTGCGCCTTTAACTTGACGTAACAATGGCATTGTGTTATCAT
Source organism: uncultured Anaerolineaceae bacterium (assembly GCA_964480075.1). Taxonomy (GTDB): domain Bacteria; phylum Chloroflexota; class Anaerolineae; order 4572-78; family 4572-78; genus JANTHQ01. The sequence continues at coordinate 6,310 of CAYZQQ010000186.1, read as the reverse complement.
AGTTATGTCACCTTATTGCTGTTGACCGTGGAGGAACAAATGAACAAATATCTGAACCGCATCATGTTTGTTTTCATCGCTATATTGGCGCTTGCGGCTACCGGGTGCGCCCGCGCGCGCACCGAAACGCCCGTTACCGCACCAACCACGCGAGTAGCAACCGCTATTCCCGCCTCAATTGACGGGACGCCGACCGTGCTGGTTGTGGGCGCAACCGCCACATCCGTGCCGATTTTTGGCACGCCGACCCCCGTGCAAATCAATCCCACCGCCACCACCGGGTCAGCGGCATCCGGCGGTGGCACTACCGAAATTGCAGCAACACCCACGCTCCCCGCGCCGCCCACGGCAGTCACCGCGCCAGCCCCACCGCCATCCAACAGCGGCGGTTCGGGGATTGTACACATTGTCAAACCGGGTGAAAACCTGTTCCGCATTGGCTTGCAGTACGGTGTCGATGCCGGAACGCTGGCGGCATATAACGGCATTTCCGACCCCACCGTTATTTATGTGGGGCAAAAAATTCGCATTCCCGGCGGCGGTACATCGTATGGCAGCGGGCAAACCTACATCGTTCAGCCGGGTGACACGCTGTATACCATCGCCGTCAGTTTCAATGTCACGATCCAAGCTTTGATGAATGCCAACAATATCACCAACCCCGACACAATTTATGCCGGACGACAGTTAACCGTCCCCTGATGACCCTCTAAATTGACAAACCAAACGCTATCAGTATGCTACGGGCTGATAGCGTTTTTTATGTTCCACGAAAGGAAATTCAATGACGCCGGAAACAACTATCAGCGAAAAAACTATTTATGATGGCTCAATGTTAACCTTTAGCGTGCGTGAAGCCACGCTTGAAGATGGCACACGGGTAAACCGCGAAATTGTGAGCACCAAAGGCGCCGTGGTAATTGTCGCCCTGACTGCCGAAAACGATGTGCGGCTGGTGCGGCAGTTTCGCGCCGCCGCCCAAAAATGGATTATCGAATTGCCGGCTGGCACGCTCAATCGTGGCGAAGACCCCGCCATCGCCGCGCCGCGAGAGCTGGCGGAAGAAACGGGCGATACCGCCGCCCACTGGGAATATCTGGGCGGATTTTATACCGCTCCGGGCATTCTCACCGAGTTTCTGCACCTATATTTGGCAACCGATTTAACAGCGGGAGACACCCATTTTGATTTCGATGAACATATTGAAAATATCACTGTGCCGTGGGTAGAAGCCATGGCGATGATAAAACGCGGCGACATTGCAGATGCCAAAACCATCGCCGGGTTAACCCGTGCCGGACTACACAACAACTTACCATTCTAACCGATTTGAGGCACACTAAAATGTGGAAGCAAATTATTAACACCCTTAACGCCCATCAAAAATTCATCATCAGCGCCCATACCAATCCCGATTGTGATGCGCTCGGCTCAGAACTGGGATTAGCCCTCCACCTAAAAAATCTGGGAAAAGATGTAACTATTTTAAACAGCGACCCAATGCCTGCCACCTATGCGTTCATTGACCCCGAATCGCTGGTGCAAACCTATTTGCCCAACGAACATCGTCAAGCCATCGCTAACGCCGATGCGGTGTTTGTGGTAGACGCATCAGGGGGATGGTCACGCCTTGGACGTGTGGGTGATGCGCTTGCCAACGCGCGCAAACCGTCGCTGTGCATCGACCATCATCCCAATAGTGTGCAATATACCGATGTGGCGGTGGTTGACCCCACCGCAGCCGCCACCGGCGAATTGATTATCGAGTTGATTGAAGCAATGAACGGTACAATTTCGCCCGTAATGGCGACAGCATTATACGCCGCCATTGTCACCGACACCGGAAATTTTCGATTTTCCAGCACCACAGCGCGCACGCATCGCATTACCGCCAAACTGCTGGAGGCGGGGGCGCATCCGGCGCAAATTTACAATCTGCTCTACGAGCAAAATTCACTGGCACGGGTACAATTGGAAGGCGACACATTGGCGCACATCACGCTCACACACGGCGGACGCACAGCATACAGCGTGTTAACGTTAGAAACGCTGGAACGCTTTGGCATCGCCTCATCTGATTTGGACAGTTTCAGCGGGTTGTCTCAAAAAATAAAAGGGGTGGATGTGTCGGTGTTTGTGGTGGGGCTACCGCGCCATCGCGTAAAAATTAGCTTGCGCAGCAACGGGACCGTCCCCGTTAATCAGGTTGCCGCAAAATTTGGGGGCGGGGGACACGTTCCAGCCGCTGGTGCCACGGCAGAGGGGTCGGTAGAAATGGTATTACACAATGTGCTGACAGAGATAGAAAAAGCGCTGTAAATTTCCACCATCGGTTTGGCATATCGCACAGTTTTGGATACAATTATTGTTGTAACTGCACAATATGCCACCCCGGTGTAGGCGTAACTAAAGCCCTACAATCAATGAGGCGAGACCAGAAGTCTGGTCTCGCCTCGACGATTTTTAGCAGGCGTTATTCTGCTGCGACGACTGTCGCGCGCTCGCTTTCCGGTGTGCGGCGAATGTTCCCGCCGCCCCGCATCACCCACGCCACGGTCAAAGCCAGCGCCAGCGCCATAATAATTCCCCCGCTGATATATGGCAGCGAAATATTCACATCGAAGACAAACCCTGCCCATGTGGGTCCGATAATGCGCCCCAAGCTCATAAACGAGTTGTGCAACCCTAGCGAAATCCCCTGCTCACGGCGGGTACTTTGCTGTGAAATCATTGAAGCCAGCACGGGGCGCAGCAAGGCATTGCCCAGCACAAAGAATGATGTGGTCAGCATCACCGATACCATATTATTTGCCAGCAACATCAGCCCGAAACCAATTGTGCTGACCAATAGCGCACCCTGCATCACCCGGCGTTCCCCCCAGCGATTGGTCAATCGCCCGGTAAAGCCTCCCTGTATTATTACCGAAGTGACGCCCACCACCATCAAAATTGTGCCAACCTGACTCGGCCCGTAATTGTACCGTTCCAGCGCGAATAACCCGAAAATACCCTCAAAATTGGTCAACCCAAAACTAACCAAAAAGGACATAAACATTAAAAAACCCAGCGGACCGAACAGCGCCCGCCACATAATGCCGAAATCGACGCCTTTGATTTTGTTGTCGGTTCCGGTTCGATCCTCTTGCGCCAGTGATTCCGGAAGCATGAGTACGATAAAAACCAACACAATTCCCGATAACGCCGCCGCCAAATAGAATGGGTACGATAGATTTATTTCCGCCAGCCAGCCGCCCACTCCGGGACCGAGCACCATGCCGACGCCCATCGCCGCGCCGATAACCCCCATCGCGCCGCTGCGATGCTCGTCCGATGTGCTGTCGCCGATATATGCCATCGCTGTGGGCAGTGTTGCCGACGATAAAATTCCGGCGAGGGCGCGCGCCACAAAAAGCATCCATAACTGGGTTGATAATCCCATAAACAGCAGCGCCAGCCCATTACCAAAAATACCCAGCAATAGTATCGGTTTCCGTCCGATTCTATCCGATAAACTTCCCCAGATTGGCGCAAAAATAAGCTGCATCAGCGCAAAAACCGCCATCAACAGCCCCAAATCGCGCCCGCTGGCGCCCATCGATTCTACATAAAAAGGCAAAATAGGAATGATGATGCCAAAACCGAGCATCATCACCACCAAAGTGATAAATAAAATAACTAAATTTTTGCGATTGGTTTGTTGCATTCTTACCTCAGTGAAAGAAAATTAGCGCGTCGTCACGCCGAAAAAAAAGATTTGCAGGACTTGCGAGATTGTTTCATCGGCAACCGTGGCACTGGTGCTGTGGGTTGGATACAGGTACGGATTTAATAGCCCCAGCAATGCCCACGTGAGTACGTTGGCATCCATTTCCCGAAACTCACCGCGTTGGACACCTTCTGCCATTAATGCCGAAATTTTTCCGATAAATTTCTGGTGATACGCTTGGCGCAGTGTCTCTTGTCCGGTTTCGCTGAGGTGTTCCATCTCTTGCCGCGCCACGCGAACGATGGCTCGCTGGGCGGGCGAGCGTCTTAAAAATTCTCGCACCATTTGTTCCACCCGCGCTTGCACTGTACCGTCAGCGGCTTGGGCGCGCTCGACAATTTTTTCCAGTGATGCCAAATGGAAAATCAGGGTGACCAAAAACAGGCTCTCTTTATCCTTAAAATGATGGTATATCCCTGCCTTTGAAAGACCTGCCGCTGCCGCCAACTCGCGCATCGAAAGGTGGTGGTAGCCTTGCTCAATGAATAATTGTGTAGCTTCCTGCACAATGCGGTCTTTACTTGCCAATTGCGACATTCCTACCCCCCACTAAAGCGTTGCGCTCATTGACCATGTGGGAACTGCCATCAATATTAACAATAGTGAAACACCATACCCCAATGCCGCGGTACGAAATTTTCGCACATCATCGGGTTGTTTTTTTAGACGGACACTCACCACGTGTACCAACACCAGCGACAGAATCATTATCAGCACGTGTTCCATTGACAGCCGCGTCACCGAGCCGGTATACCAGCGCACGGTATGCAATCCCAAGATACTGCCGCCATACACCATCAGCCCCAGCAACAGTTGGATATCGAATGTAGTGGTATAAAGCATACTCAGCAAATTGTCTGCGTTGCTCCACGACTGCTTTGTTGCCCAGCCTAAAATCGGTTTTAAGACTGCCAGCAGTGCCACCACCAAAATAATCCAGCGCCACAAAGAGTGTAAAAAGAATATAATTGACATATTTTTTCTCTCCTTTCCTGACCAACCGGTCGGTTATTTCCGCAGGCATTATACACGAAGATGCTCCTTCGTCAAAGAAACAGGTAAGGTTTGGCGATAAACCTGATAATGGCTACAATTCAATCACAGTGAAGACCCAATATGACACACATTTCGGAGCGTTTCGTATGAAAACTATCGTCGTCACAGGTAGTACCAGAGGCATCGGGTGGGGATTGGCAAACTCATTTTTGGCATTGGGATGTGCCGTAACCATCAGTGGACGGTCGCAAGCGAGCGTGGATGCGGCTGTGGAAACTCTGCGCACAAAATTCCCCGCCGAACACATCGCCGGACACCTGTGTGATGTGACAGACATCGCACAGGTGCAATCGCTGTGGGATGCGGCGGTCGCCCGGTTTGGCACAGTGGACATCTGGGTAAACAATGCCGGAATGGGCAATCCAACGGCACCACTGTGGGAACAGGATCCACAGCGAATGAAAGCGGTGGTCAACACCAATCTGCTGGGAATGCTCAATGGGTCGCAGGTAGCGTTAAAAGGAATGCTGGCGCAGCAGTACGGTGCGCTGTACAATATGGAAGGGTTCGGCAGTAACGGACGCACAATGGCGGGTTTTACCCTTTATGGCAGCACAAAATATGCGGTGCGGTATGTGAATAAATCGCTGTTGAAAGAAACCCAAGACACACCGGTAATTGTCGGTTCACTCAGCCCCGGGATGGTGGTCACCGATTTGTTGATGGTTGACCGGGATGCCGACCCGCAACGATTTGAACAGCAGAAACATATCTTCAATATTTTGGCAGACCGCGTGGAAACCGTTACGCCGTTTTTGGCACAAAAAATGCTGCAAAACAACAAAACCGGCGCGAAAATCCACTGGCTCACGAACGGGAAAATCGCTTTTCGGTTTCTAACGGCGCGATTTCGGCAGCGAGATCTCTTTTCGGCGGATACGACGTAGAAAAAATCATTTGACACAACTCCCGATTTATGGGATAATATCTGTTAATAAACGGAGTTTTCTCCGTTACCTCCAATTTGTCATCCTTAAAATAGGAGGTGATGCTAATGGATTTATGTAGTTACCATAGTCTCAGCACCGTAGCGTCACCTCTGGTTTCCAGATAATCGCTACGGTGCACCCGAAAAGGTCTTTCCACAGGGAAGACCTTTTCACTTTATCCAACCCGTACCGTTAAACGGAAAACATCGCCAATGACACATTATCCGTTGGGAAAACTCCCCGCTGCCCATTTGGAAAAATTACTGACCGGCTACCATCCCTCCGACCCGCGCGTGGTATTGAGCGGCAGCATCGGTGAAGATGCCGCTGTCATTGATATGGGCAGCCATTATCTGGTTGTCAAGACCGACCCCATCACGTTTGCCACAGACAAAATCGGCTGGTATGCGGTCCATATTAATGCCAACGATATTGCGTGCAGCGGGGCGACCCCGCGCTGGTTTTTGGCAACCCTCCTGCTCCCCGAACATAAAACCTCTCCCCCGCTGGTTGATACCATTTTCCGTCAAATAACCGATGCCTGCACCGCATTGAATGT
>CAYZQQ010000185.1:0-6656 GCA_964480075.1 uncultured Anaerolineaceae bacterium | reverse complement strand
CCTGCTGACGTCTGGTAATATCGCGCAGCACAACCGTGTACAATCGGTGTGGGCTTTCAAGTTTGGAAATGGAGGCTTCGGCGGGGAAAATACTGCCGTCTTTGCGGCGCCCCATAATGGTTTGTCGGGCGCCCATCAACCGCGACCGTTCGGACGAATTACCAAATGCAACGATGTGTGCCCGATGTGCCTCCGCGAGATTCGCCGGCAGCAGCATATCCAATGGCTCGCCGATAACTTCATCAACGGCGTACCCAAAAATTGTTTCTGCCCCTTTGTTGAACAGAAAAATCGTTTGGCGCTCGTCAACAGAAATAATTGCCTCATGGACAATATTTAAAATATCAGCCAACCGCGCTTCGCTCACCAGCAGAGCTTCGACAATTTTATCGCGTTCTGCGGTGACAACGTCCAGATGGTTTGATGCGGGAGGGTCGGCATCGCCGTGGGCGGGAGGTATTTGGGGGGGATTGGTCATCGTTTATTCACCAAAACTAATGACATAACAATTTTCCGTATGCCAAAATGTATGTCGAAAGTATAGCACATTGTTTGAGATACTATGAACTGGGTGCATCGTTCCAAGGTATCGGCATCGGATAAACGCAGCGCAGCTCACACTTTGTCCACATCGTGCGAGTGACTTTCGCGCCACCCCGCCGCCGTGATTTCAACAAACTCGGCGTTTCTCTGCAACTCGGCGATGGTGTGCGCGCCGCCGTAACTCAAGCCCGAACGCAACCCACCCACCATCTGATAGAGAACTTCACTGACATTGCCCCGATATGGTACCACCGCCTCAATGCCTTCGGGGACAACTTTGTCCCAATCTTCCGGACTTTCGGCGCTTTCGTCCTCACCTTTTTCGATTGATTTTCGTCCCATAGCCGCCCCCAGCGATGCCATGCCGCGCACAACTTTGAACTTCTGCCCACTGCGAATGACTGCCGCGCCCGGCGCTTCCTCCGTTCCGGCAAACAGTGAGCCAATCATCACCGTGCCGGCGCCCGCCGCCAATGCTTTAACCATATCGCCGGACATGCGGATGCCGCCGTCGGCAATAATGGGCACCGTGCGTCCCGCGTCTGCCACACCTGCCGCCGCATCCATAATAGCGGTGAGTTGCGGCACGCCGAACCCGGTAACGATGCGCGTGGTGCAAATAGAGCCGGGACCCACGCCAACTTTTACCGCGTCCGCTCCCACCATCGCCAAATCATACGCCCCGGCTTTTGATGCCACATTTCCGGCGATAATTTGTGCCTGCGGAAATTTCCGGCGCAGCGTTTTTACCATGGTGATACAGTGGTCGGCGTGCCCGTGGGCAATATCCAGCACCAGCACGTCTGTCCCTGCATCAAGCAATGCTTCCGTGCGCTCAATATCGTCAGGGCGCACGCCAATTGCTGCGCCGACTCGCAATCGTCCGCGACCATCGGTGGTTGCGTTCGGGTTGCGATGAGTTTTTAAAATATCCTGCGCGGTTATCAGCCCGACCAGTTTGCCATCATCATCCACCACCGGCAATTTTTCCAACCGATGTTCGTGCAGAATTTTTTGCGCTTCTGTCATAGTGATGTTCGGGCTGGCAGTGAGAATCGCGTCGGGCGGGGTCATCACCGTGCTGACCGGCGCAGTGGTGTCGGGCGCAAGGCGCACATCGCGGCGGGTGATGAGTCCAATCAGTGTATCGCCGCCATTTCGCACCACCAACCCTCCAACATCATAGCGGGTCATCAGCGATTTGGCATGGGCGATGGTGTCGTGTTGATTCACCGTGCGGGGATTTTCTACCATAAACCCCTCGGCGCGTTTTACCTGCTGAACCTGCGCTACCTGCCGGTCAATGGTCATAAACCGGTGAATCATACCGATACCCCCCGCGCGCGCCATGGCAATTGCCATTTTCGCTTCGGTGACGGTGTCCATATTGGCGCTGATGATGGGAATATGCAGCCGGATGCTCGGCGTGAGCCATGTGCCGGTGTCCACATCGTTCCGTGAGGCGATGGGCGAGCGTTGCGGAACCAGCAGCACATCATCAAACGTTAATGCTTTTTGGGGTCGAATTTTCATTTTCATTTCCTCATAATTACGTTCTTGGGGCAACATCCCGCCAGATTCTAGCACACTGCACGGCAGAACACAACTCCCAAAATCACACTCGATACAGAATATCAATATACCGTTTCAGCAAATCATCCACCATGCCGCGCATAGGAATTGTTGCCGCCAGCCCATACACCGGTGCCATTGTCCCCATTTTGGTGGGGTTGGCTTTTACATACGCCACCGAATCGCGCAAATCCGCCACAAATCGCGCGGCAACGCCGGGTTGGGTGTGGCGCAGGGTAATGGCAATATGCACCGCCGACGGTTTGTGCAATCCGTTCAAACTCCAGCCGCGATGACTCATCTGCTCCATTATTTGATAGATATTCAGCGTATCGGATGCAAACGCAATCACCCACAGCGGGTCGCCCAAGATACGCACCTCAGGTATATCATCGGCAATGCCTTGTTTGATGATGGCGGCGGTCTCCAAAATTCGCCGTGCCGCATCCACATAGCCCGCTTCGCCGATGGATACCAGCGCCGCCCACGCCGCCGCACTGAGCGCCCCGGGACGACTGCCGGCAAATGTCGGCGAGAAATACAGCCCGCCCGCCCAATCGCTGGTGGTGTAATATTGGTAGTGCCGTAATTCCGTTCCCCGATACATGACCACTGATGTGCCTTTGGCGGCGTACCCGTATTTGTGAGTATCGGCAGACATAGAGGTAACGCCCGGCAGTCGAAAATCGAATGGCGGCACGGGGTAGCCCAGCTTCTGGGCAAAAGGAAGCACAAATCCCCCCAGACATGCATCGGTATGAAACCCGATGCCGTGTTTCCGCGCCAGCTCCGACAGGTCTGCAATCGGGTCAATCGCACCGTGCGGAAACGATGGCGCAGAGCCGACCATAACGATGGTGCGGCGGGTGATGGCTTTTTTTGCCGCACGAACATTGGCGCGAAAATCTTCATCAACCGGAATTTCTATCCGTTTGATGCCAAAATATTGCGCCGCTTTTTCAAATGCGGCATGCGCCGTGCGGGGGACGATCATTTCCGGGTGACGGATGCCCTTTGTTTCCCGTGCCCAATCGCGATAGGTTTTCATTGCCAGCAGAATACTTTCGGTGCCGCCGGATGTTACCGTGCCGCCGATGCCGTCATCGCCATCCAACTGCACCGCACCAAGCATGCGCGCGGTCATCGCCACAATTTCCGCTTCGAATTTGGTGGTGGAAGGAAATATATCGGCGTGCAGCGGATTGCTCTGTGAACTGAGCGCATATACCCGGTTCAAAAAATCAATGTGCGCCGAGTCGCCATGATATACTGCTCCCGAAACGAACCCATCGCGCCAGCGCGCCGCTTCTTGCTGTTGCAGATCTTCCATCTCCGTGAGAATGGTGTCACGGGGGATGCCATCGGCGGGTAATTGAGAGAATGTCGCAAATTTGGCGGCATACGGTTTTAGGTCTGTTTCCATATCCGCCAGCAGCGCCGTATATTCTTTGTTGATGAGTCGCCGCACTGCGGGAACTCGTTTTAATTGTCGTTCCAGCACGCGCATCACCGGCGCGGGAATCCATTTAATTTTTTGGGAAAGGTTAATGATGTCCATAGGGTTTCTCGTTTCGGGTTTGATGTGGTTCTTTTGGATTTCAGGGAGTAAATGAGATTGCGGTAATTCTGCTTTTAACTAAAGTTCAGGCTGATAGCCCAAGCCGACTTGAAGTCGGCTTCTGTCTTTAGCCCTGAAATTTATTTCGGGGCAATCCTGTGAATTCCTGAAGACCCTTTAATGTTTCAGGTTCAAGGCTCAAAGCTGATTGACGGACAAAACTCGGATAGGGTGCATTTTCCTAAAGAAGATATGTATGTCATTCCCGCGAAAGTGGGAATCCATAGATTTTTGGTGTGGATTCCGGATATTTCTCTGCAGGAAAATCCGGATTGACATACCTTCAATTTGCGAGAAAAAGATTTCTCAGCCAATCAGGGTTCAAAGTCTAAAATCAAAAGTCCAAAGTTGAATGTCTCACCTGCTCACTTTCACGTTTCACGCCTCTTGTTTTCGGTTCAACCGCGCATAAATGGGACGGGTGCGTTTGTAAATATCGCGGAACACCGCGAAACGTTCGTTATATAATTGCCGATGGTCGGGGTTGGGCATGTAACTCCGTCGAATGTGTATTTTTTGCGCCAACTGTTCAAACGATCCATATCCCAGCGCCACCGAAGCCAGCATCGCCGCGCCGCGAATGTTTGCCAGAATGGGTTGTTCCATCTGTCGCACGGTTCGCCCCAGCACATCTGCATGAATTTGACACCAAATGTCGGAGTTTGCCCCGCCGCCAATCATATTGAGACTTCTAAATTCGCGTCCGGCAAATTTTTCAACATACATCAACAACCAGCGGCTGTTGAGCGCCACCCCTTCAAACACGGCGCGGATGAGATGTTCGCGGGTGATGCCCAGCGAAACGTTGTAAAATCCGCCGCGCACGGTATGGTCTTCCACGGGGGTGCGCTCGCCATACAGCCACGGGGTAAAAATAACGCCGCCACTGCCTGCCGGCACCCGTTCTGCAATTTGGTCGAACATTTTGTAAATATTGGGCTGTCCCGCCTCCGCCGATAATTCATCGGGGTGGAACAAAATATTATCCTTTAGAAAATTCAGGCACGCTCCCGCCGTTTCCTGCTCGTTGGCAATTAAATAGCGTTCCGGGATGGCAGATGGCAGCGATGCTATATTGTGCAGTACATCGGTTTTTTTGAACGGGACATGGCAGGTGAGCCATGACGATGTGCCGATATACAAATGCGCCTGAAAATCGCGTACCGCTCCCGACCCCAGCGCCGCCGAATGAACATCAGGTGTGCCCATCGTTACTTTCGCGGCAGGGGTGATACCCAATTCGGCGGCAGCTTGTGGTGTAACCGACCCCAACATGTCCACCGCGCGGCGCAAATCGGGCAGTTTTTCACGGGGGATGGTCGCCGTTGCCAGCAAGCGGTCATCGTAATCCACCTGCGTTAACTTGCGATTGTCTGTTACCCAATGCAGGGCGATAGAATCGTATGATGCGGCAAATTTTCCGGTTAGTTTTAAATTGAGATAGTCTTTCGGTTCTAAAAATTTATATGTTTGGCGGTATATTTCGGGGAACCGGTGTTTGATGAACAAAATATGGGCGATGGGGTCTTTGCCGGATTGCCCCGGCATGCCGCCGGTGAGTCGCAGCCAGCGGGGAAGTTTCTGAACGCCATAGCCTTCGATGGTAATGCGCCCGCCCGCGATTGTTTTGATGTATGGCGCGCCGCGTGAATCCATCCAAATGATGGCGTTCATCAGCGGTGTGCCGTCGCCGTCAACTGCCACGGTTCCCGACCATTGTGCCGTACAGCTCACCGCTATCACCGATTTGGGTGGGGCTGCCGCCTCCGCCATCACCCGGCGGGCGGCGGTGGTGATGGCGCGCCACCAGTCGGCGGGGGTCTGTTCTGCACCGCCATCGGGCAGCAGGGTCAGTGGGGTTGGCTCAAATGTCCAGCCGGCAATTTCTCCCTCCGGCGTGACCAGCGCCACTTTTGGACCGGATGTGCCGAGGTCAATCGCCAGAATATAACGTTTTGCAGGCATCGTTCCCTCCGTTGAGCTATCGTAAATTTAGTCTGACTGTCGATTGATTGAAAAGAGTCGGAATAGCGTAGTTTTGGCGTAGCGTTTGAGTCGAGCATGTTCTTTATGAATATGATACACTAAAGTTGTAAGCTATTCAATTCCTTTTTCTCCTCCTTTTGATGAGCGCCGTGATGCCAGAGCACGGCGCTTTTCTATTCGGGTAAAACGTATGGGAGACACCCCCAACACCCCCGCGGTTGACACCGTCTCGCGCCGTGATGCCGGAGCACGGCGCTTTTCTATTCGGGGGCTTCTCGATTCGGAGGGAGATTGATTATTGGTTGTTGGCGATTCTAGCTACCGGATATTTTCAAAAAATTGAACACGGATGACACGGATTAAACTGATTTTCGCTGATTTTTTAAAAGTTATCTGTAAACTACTCGACTTTTGCAGTAGTCAAAAATGGCTAGGAAAGAGGTATTTTCGTTTTTGAGGGCTGATTTTGGGCACACGAATACCCCAAAGTCCCTTTCGGCACTCAGAAAGAGGTTTTTTGTCGCAGAACTATGAGGCTGGGAAAAGCTGTTTCATCAACTCATCGTAGGAAATGCCTTGTTTCCCGCACTCATAACAATAGTACCCATCCCCTTTTTGCTCGATATGGTTGAGGACTTTCGGCACGGTAAACCAACTGTCAAAAACAACCGGTGCCGTATAACCGTTGTTAAAAGCCTCATCAATCAACTGACACGCCAGATCATTTTGTTTCTCAAATAACTTCCATATCTTGGTGCGCTGTATGGAAGGGCGGTAACTTTGTACCCTTTCCCGGTCGTAGTCCACCTCGGCCGCATCCAAATAGCTTAATGCTCGCTCCACATCCATTTGTGAGTAGGTTTGAAACCCCAGGGGATAATCAGTTTTCTCATCCGAATAATGAGCTGTGACCAGATTATGCGCCCAATGATAATAC
>CAYZQQ010000184.1:0-6681 GCA_964480075.1 uncultured Anaerolineaceae bacterium | reverse complement strand
ACCATTCTTGGTAGTGTGTCGTTGTTTTTTGTGGTGGCGAACTCCACCGCATCGCCCCGGCATATTGCCGCAGTGGTATCGCTGGCGGGGGCGCTGTTTGCCGCATATTTTATCACTCAATATGCCCACTTCCAATATCCGCTCGAAACAGGATTTCCTCCCCGTGTGGGTCGGTGGGTCGGGGCATATTTCCCGTCTATGGTAATATTTACCCCGCACCCGAACGCTGCCGCCACATTTTTGGTGGGCACGTTTTTTTTGACTCTGGGTTTGTTTCAGACCGGGAAAAAACACTGGCAATGGCTGCCGGCGCTGGGATTGATTGTGTATGCGTTGTTCATTACCTTTTCGCGGGGAGCATGGCTGGGTACGGCGATAGCGCTGGTTATGTGGCTGATATTGCAATCGCCCAAAGCATGGCGCGCACCGCTGGCGGCGGTTGGGGGTATCGTCGGCGGAATGGTGCTGGGGCTGTTTGGGGCAGCGTTGTTGGTGAAAAATGCTGCGCTGACGCCGGTGGTGGCACGCGCCGTAACTGGTATCGGCGGGCGATATGAGCTTTATCGCAATAGCATCGAATTGCTGCGCGACTATCCGTTTACGGGCGCCGGACTCGGTGGCACATTTGCGATGGTGTATTCCCGGTATCAATTGTTCATCGATGTACCATATTTGTTTTATGCCCACAACTTGCCGTTGGCAGTGTGGTTGGGGCAGGGTGTTTTGGGAATTATTGGATTGGGTTGGCTGACGGTGCGATTTTACGGGCTGGTATGGCTGGTGGAACGATTGTCGGGACAGGGGTATCACCGCACTCTTTTTCGGGCGAGCTGGTTGGGCGTGACCGCGACATTTGTGCATGGATTGCTTGACGCGGCGCAATATTCGCCGGACCATTGGACGATGCCGCTGTTATTTGTGCTGCTGGGGTTGGGAGTGGTGTTGGCACGGCGTACACTGCGACAGTATCCGTCGCCGCCGACCAAACTATCACCGCGATGGCTTAAGGCGGGTGTTGTGGCAGCGTTGTTGTTGACAATTATTTTTGCCCCAAAACTGGTGTTATCGTGGAAAACAAATGTGGGTTCGTTGTATCAAACCCACGGTGAACTTGCCCCCGATGATGATATGTTGCCGGGCGCGGTGGCGCTGATGCGTGCCCGCCAATCTTTCAACGCTGTGCTGGCGATGCAGCCGGAAAATGTAGTTGCCAATCGGCGGTTGGGAATGATGGCGCTGGATAAAAGGCAATTTTCGCGGGCGCGAGCGTATCTGGAAACGGCATATCGCCACGAGCCGCACAATCAACCCACTATAAAGTTGCTGGCATATACTGAACTTTGGACGGGTGAATTTGAAGAAGCAGGAATTTTATTCAAACAAGTTGATTTGCAGCCGCAACTGGTAAACGAATTATTGTATTGGCGATGGTTTTGGCGCACCAAAAATCAGCACGAGCGCTCAATGGCGGCTAGCCGTATGGCGAAACAACTGGCAACACAATAACGCTATAACGGTTACATTTTGGCAATCGCTTTCCGATAAACATCTTCCAGTGTTTCGGCGGCGGCAGCCCACGAATGAACCCGTTCCACGTATTTTCTACCGGCGTATCCCATTGCCCGCCGGTGTGCCGGGTCTGCCAATAATGACAAAATCGCTTCTGATATTTCGGCAGGCGTTTCACCCACCAAAAAGTCAGTTCCCGGTGAGGCTTGCAGTGCGCTGACCGCCTGCCGCGCACTGACCACCGGCGTGCCCATCGCCATCGCTTCCAAAACCTTATTTTGAATACCCACCCCATATCGAATTGGCGACACCGACACGGTTGCTTGTGCCAGAAACGGGCGTAAATCCGGGACGGTACCGGTAACAGTGATGCGTGCATCGTTTGCCAGCGCCATCAACTCCGGCGACGGGTCTTTTCCGGCAATGACCAGTTTTGTTTGCAGAACTTTCTGCCACACCAGTGGCATAATTTTTGTTGCCAAATCTAATCCTGCGGCAATATTGGCGTGATAGCTCATTTTGCCGCTAAAAACCACTGTGGCAGGGTCGCGCGGTATATCCATTGGCAAAAAATAATCAAGGTCTACCCCGTTTGCCACCACCGACAATTGTTCTGTGTGGGCGGATGGGGGCGATAATGCTGCCAGCGCATCTCTGTCGTGCGGCGATGTCACTACCACCCGGGCGAAAAATTCAAGGAATCTTGCTTCATAACGCCGTGTGCGCGCTAAATCGAGCCATGCCATCAACCGGCTTTTGAGGGTGGGACCCGATTTTCGGAGGCGAGAAAACAGCAGTGAAATCGCATCCACCGCATCGAACACCACCGGGACGGTTTTTATGCTGCGCCCGGCTTCGGCGGCGCGGAGATGTTCCACATGTGCCACATCGAACGATTGCTCACTGATTATCTGCCGGATGCGGGCGTTCAACTGCGGCGATGTGCCATACGCAGCTTGAAAGGGGGTTCGGGTGGGGACGGCGCGCACGCCGTTCCACAGAGTTTGGCGGCGGGGTAACGGGATACTTTCCATATGGGCACAAACATCAACGATGCTGTGCAGGTCGTCTGCGCTGTCGCCGGGCGGCTGGAGATATATCAGCGATATGCTGTGCCCTCGCTGCGCCAACGCTTTGATGAGATTGTGGGTGCGTACATGGATTAATGTGGGCGGATATGGCGTAACAAAAAGAATGTTTAATGGTTTCATAGAGAATATTCTGCAAGATAAATATTGTTTGAGGTTCCTCGCCGTCAATCGACATCTTTATTAAACCGTAATTTAATGAAAATCGAGTGAGGAGTTTGTGAGAATAAAGTTAGAAATCGGGGGAAATAAAAGACCGACCTGGGTCAGGGGTCGGTCTTTTAAGATAGGAGGAATATGAGGCAAAAAGAGGGTGTCAATCGAGATTTTCGGGAGCATAATCGCAAATTACTGTTTTCCACCAGTTGGGGAAGGTACTTTTAATGTACCAAAATGTGGCAACTATAGTTAAATCGAACGCTATCCAGAGTGTACCAAATTTAATTGCAGTGTCCATTACGCCCTCTCAATTCAAATGATGCATCTATTATAACAGAATTCTCATGTTTTTCATATAAATTAAACGTAAATTCGCGTAAATTTTGCGTAAAGATTTTAGAGGGCGGGAAACGGTGACATTTGTCACAAATAAAACGTGATATTTGACACTGGTTTTGTCGTGTGTAGTGTGATATATTTCACAAATAAAAGTGAAATTGTTTTTAGCCAATCATTATACATTCGAAGGAGGATTACTGTGGCAGTCGCTGTACAAAATAACAATGTCTCAACCCTTGACTCGTTTTTACCGCCGGATATGGCAATAAAAGCCGAAAGCGTGGGGCGAAAAAAAGCCGGGATGGGTTCTCGGAATACCTTTGCGTTAGCCGTGCTGGCGGGTGCATTTATTGGAATGGGGGCAATATTTGCTACCACCGTGACTGCCGGAGCCAGCGGATATTTGAGTTTTGGGGTGGCAAAATTACTTGCCGGACTGGTGTTTAGCCTCGGACTTATTTTGGTCGTCGTTGCCGGTGCAGAGTTGTTTACCGGCAATAATCTTATCGTAATGGCATGGGCAAATAAAAAAGTATCTTCTGCCAAACTATTACGCAATTGGGGAATTGTATATGTGGGAAATTTTGTTGGGTCCATTGGCACAGCATTAATTATGCTGTATACCAAACAATTCAATTTCGGCGGCGGTGCAATTGGCGTAAATATGCTTAATATCGCCAATGGGAAAGTCCATTTGGGTTTTGTGCAGGCAATTGCACTGGGAATTATGTGTAATGCATTGGTGTGTTTGGCGGTATGGTTGTGCTTCAGCGCGCGCACCGTTACCGATAAAATACTGGCTATTGTCTTTCCCATTACGGCATTTGTTGCCGCAGGGTTTGAGCACAGTGTAGCAAATATGTATTTTCTCTCAATGGGATGGCTGGTAAAAACGTTCGCTCCGGATTCGTTTTGGCAAACCATTGGAAAATCAGCGGCAGATTATGCTGACATCACGTGGAAAAATATCTTGCTGGGCAACCTATTGCCGGTAACCATCGGCAACATCATCGGTGGTGCGGGATTGGTTGGGTTGGTGTACTGGTTCGTTTATGTGCGAAAAGAAATGCACCCGTTTGACCCGCAGGCTCATCGGCACCCGCATCACCTCGAAAACTAACCGGTCAGTTCATCTCCAACTGCCAGACCCGTTGCATTTTACAATGCGGCGGGTTTGGCTTTTGCGCGTTGAAATTATTAAATATCCGAAGATGACCTCAATATCATTCTTCCCATAAACGTGACATTTATCATTAAATCAATGACAAACTTCACTGTTCAACATGTCGGTTGAGGAGTATACTATGGTGAGTGAATCAAAAAAGGAGATGTATCTATGGCTGATGAAACAAAACGGAAAATGGTTACTATAGACGGGAATACCGCCGCGGCGCATGTAGCACATGCTACCAACGAGGTTATCGCCATCTATCCCATAACCCCATCAACGCCGATGGGTGAAATGGCAGATGAAAAATCTGCCAAACACGAACCAAATATCTGGGGAACGATTCCCACTGTCGTAGAAATGCAAGCCGAAGGGGGCGCGGCGGGCGCAGTACACGGTGCATTGACCACCGGCTCACTGACCACCACCTTCACCGCCTCGCAAGGGCTGCTGTTGATGATTCCCAATATGTATAAAATCGCGGGAGAATTGACCAGCGTTGTGTTCCACGTCGCGGCGCGGTCAGTGGCGGCGCAAGCGCTGTCCATTTTTGGCGACCACAGCGATGTGATGGCAACGCGCAGTACCGGTTTTGCCATGTTATTTGCCGGTTCGGTGCAGGAGGTGATGGATTTTGCGCTGATAGCCCAAGCCGCCACCCTTGAGGCGCGCGTGCCGTTTTTGCATGTTTTTGACGGCTTCCGCACATCGCACGAAGTGATGAAAGTGGAAGAATTGACCAAAGACGATATGCGCGCCATGATGAACGGTGATTTGGTGCGCGCTCATCGCGCGCGGGGGCTTTCACCCGACCGCCCCGCCATTCGCGGCACAGCACAAAACCCCGACGTGTTCTTCCAAGCGCGTGAAACCGTCAACCCGTTCTACGTGGCAACGCCCGACATTGTTCAAAAAGCAATGGATAAATTCGCCGGAATTGTGGGACGTCAATATCATCTTTTTGATTATGTTGGCGCACCCGACGCAGAACGGGTGATAATCCTGATGGGGTCGGGAGTGGAAGCCGCCGATGAAACCGTAAATTATCTGGTTGCGCAGGGCGAAAAAATCGGGGTGCTGAAAGTACGCCTCTATCGCCCCTTCTCCGCCAAACACTTCCTCGACTCGCTGCCGAAAACCGTCAAAGTGATTGCCGCACTTGACCGCACCAAAGAACCCGGCGCCGCCGGCGAACCGCTGTATCAGGACATTGTCACCACCATCAGCGAAGCATTAGCCGACGGCGACCTTCCCTTTGCCCAAATGCCGCGCGTTATCGGGGGGCGATACGGATTATCTTCAAAAGAATTTACGCCGGCGATGATTAAAGGCGTATTCGATGCAATGACAAAAGACAAACCCAAAAACCACTTTACTGTCGGTATTATTGACGATGTGACCCATACCAGCCTCAGCTATGATGCGGAATTTGACATTGAGTCGGATGATGTGGTGCGCGGCATGTTCTGGGGACTTGGATCTGACGGGACGGTCGGCGCAAATAAAAACTCCATTAAAATCATCGGCGAAGGCACTGATAATTTTGCGCAGGGTTATTTTGTTTACGATTCGCGCAAAGCAGGCGCGCAGACAATTTCGCATTTGCGTTTTGGTCCCAGACCCATTCACAGTTCTTATCTCATCAAAAGAGCCAACTTCATCGCGGTACACCAATTTATGTTCCTTGACCGGTATGATGTGCTGGATAACGCTGCCAACGGCGCAACGTTCTTGCTGAACAGCCCCTATCCCGCCGCAGAAGTTTGGGGTCATCTGCCGCGCACCGTGCAAGAAGCTATCATCAGAAAGAATCTAAAGTTTTACGCAATTGATGCCTACTCTGTGGCAAAAGAAACCGGCATGGGTGTCCGCATTAACACCATCATGCAAACCTGCTTCTTTGCCATCAGTGGCGTGTTACCACAGAATGAAGCCATTGAGCGCATTAAATCTGCTATCCAGAAAACATACGGCAAACGCGGTGAATCTGTCGTGCAGAAAAACTTTGTTGCTGTGGATGCGGCTGTTTCGCACCTGCATAAAATTGATGTGCCGGAACAAGTGACCAGCAGCATTGAAAAACCACCCATCGTGTCTCCTCTCGCGCCCGATTTCATCAAAAACGTCACCGCGAAAATGCTGGCAGGCAGAGGCGATGACTTGCCGGTCAGCGCGCTTCCCAACGATGGCACATACCCCTCCGGCACAACCAAATGGGAAAAACGGAATATCGCTATGGACGTGCCTGTTTGGGATGATGATTTGTGCATCCAATGCGGAAAATGTGTGCTGGTCTGCCCGCACGCGGTTATTCGCGCCAAAGTATATGACGAAGGCGAGTTGGTCAACGCGCCGGCAACCTTTAAATCTACTGCGGCGCGATTCAAAGAATTTCGAGACAAAAAATATACCTTGCAA
>CAYZQQ010000183.1:0-6717 GCA_964480075.1 uncultured Anaerolineaceae bacterium | reverse complement strand
TTTAGCCCTGAAATTTATTTCGGGGCTAACCCCACAAATTCCCAAAGACCCAAAATTTTCACCTCTCACCGTCCATCATTCATTTTTCACTCTTCACTTTTCACTTTTCATTTTTCACTATATCTTCGTTTCTCGTCCGGCCCAATATTCATCGCGCATGAGGCGTTTGAGGGTTTTTCCGGCGGCACTGCGCGGGAAATCATCGCGGATGACCACTTCATGCACCCGCTGAAATCGCGCTTCAACTCGCGCGTTAATCCAATCGCGCAGTTCCTCCGGCGAGATGTTTTTTCCGGGGTGCAAAATGACGGCGGCAAGTGGCGTTTCGCCCCATTTTTCGCTGGGAATACCGAATACCGCCGCTTCGCGCACAGCGGGATGGGTGACAATCAACTCCTCGATGTCTTTGGGATAGACATTCACCCCGCCGGAAATAATCATATCTTTTTTGCGGTCAACCAAAAATAGGAAGCCATCCTCATCCACATAGCCTAAATCGCCGGAATAGAGCCAGCCATCTTTCACGGCTTTGGCGGTCAGGTCGGGGCGTTTGTAATAGCCGGTCATCAGTTGCGGACTTTTGCCGATAATTTCGCCCACCGTGCCGGTCGGCACATCATTGCCGTCATCATCCACGATGCGCATATCATAAAACGTGGGGGGCACACCCACCGACATCGGTTTGCGGGCGTAATCGGTTTTGTCCAAAATGGTCATAAAGCCTTCCGTCAGCCCATATAATTCATAAAATCGATTGGGCAATGCGGCATTGAGTCGCTCTTTGTGTTTCATGTGGAGCGGCGCGCCCACCGTGCCGACCATTTCCAGCGATTGCATTTTCGCGGGGTCGAATTTGGGAGAGTTGAGCATTGCCACAATTTGCGAGGGAACCATCATAATGTGCGTCACTTTTTCCCGTTCCACCGTTTCGATGAGCGCTTCGGCGCTGAAGGAACGGTGCAGAATATAGGTCGCGCCAAGAAAGAACGCGGGCAAAAAGGTGAGAAACGCGCCGTTGAACACCAGCGAACCGGTGTGCAGTATCACGCTTTCGGGGGTCATGCGATATGCCACGCTGTACAGCGTGCAATATTGTGCGCGCACAAAGTGGGTCAGCACAATGCCTTTGGGCAGTCCGGTGGTACCACTGGTGTACATAATGTTATACGGGTCAGCGCCGGAAACCTCAATGCCTTCGGGGTTTTCTTCGCTGGCGGATGCAATCAGGTCGTGATAATTTTGATAGCCGGACACATTCGCATCATTCACCAGAAAATAGCGGTCGGCGGCAATGGCAGGTAATTCCGGCTTGATGGGATTCAGATGCTGCACGAATCCGGCATCGGTGAACACAATTTCGGTGTCGGAATCGTTCAGCAGGGTTATCAGCCCTTTGCCGCGCATCATAGAGCTGAGCGGCACCGCTACCGCGCCGATTTTCGCCGCCGCCCAGTAGATTTCCAGCAATTCCAGCGAATTGCCGAGAATGGTGGCAACTTTGCTTCCCTTGCCAATGCCGATGCCCAGCAGCGCGTTCGCCAGTTGGTTGACCCGTGCATTGAATTCGCGGTAGGTCAGGCGATGCTCTTCAAAAACTACCGCCAGATGGTCGGGGCGGTACTGCGCGTGATGATTAAGTAATTTCGAGATATTCATTCTGCCTCCCACAGCATTGAATAGTCCTCTTGCAAAAGTCATTGTAGGTCACGTTTTTAACGTGACCTATTGGCAATCCGTCACGCTACAAGCGTGACCTACATATCTATAATTAGAGCAAACAGTTGAAATCATACAATCTATTTTCTATCCCGTTATTTTTCACGAATGTCATTCCCGCGAAAGCGAGAATCCATAGGTTTGTGGTATGGATACCGGATATTTCCCTTTGGGAAATTCCGGCATGACATTTGCGCGTGAGAAAATTGTATAAAGTTTATTTGCTTTCACTATAGGTTTATAATCACTTGTGCAAGAGGTATATTAAATAACGTTTAGCGTATCTTCTCAATAATTCAGGGTAGGGACAGCCCAATGGGCTGTCCCTACGAGAAAAACACACTACTTTGCCCCGATATTTTGAGAAGATACCGTTTAGCCAAAACTTTTTGGCGCGTCCAGCACTTCTCGGACCCGTCTGGAAAGTTCATCCACCGAATAAGGTTTCTGCAAAAAGTTCGTCCTTTTTTTGAGGGCGCCACTGTGAACAATATGGTTATCTGTGTACCCGGATGCGAATAAAACTCGCAGTCCGGGCATTTTGTTCTGCAAAATTTCCGCCAATTCACTCCCGTTCATATGGGGCATAATCACATCGGTGAACAGCAAATCGAGCGGGTCACCCAACTCTGACGCAACCCGAATGGCTGTCACGCCATCTTCCGCGCTGAAAACCCGATACCCCAAACTATCCAACGCTGAAGTCGCAAATTCGCGCACGCCGGTATCATCTTCAACCAGCAAAATTGTTTCGGTGCCGGAATAATCATTGTCTGCCAACGTATGGGCAGATGAAACCGGCAGTCTCGTTTCATCATCCAAAATGGGCCAGTAGATTTTGAACGTTGTACCAACCCCAACTTCGCTATAAATGTAAACATTGGCGTTATTTTGTTTGACGATACCGTACACCATCGCCAAGCCGAGTCCGGTGCCGTGCCCCATCTCTTTGGTCGTGAAAAACGGTTCAAAAATGTGGTTCACCATATCCGCGGTCATCCCCACCCCGGTATCGCTGACGGAAAAGAAGACGTGTTTGCCAGTTTTACTGCCGGCGTGCGTGGCAACATAATGGTCATCCAGATAAACCTGTCCCGTTTCAAGGATAATTTCCTTCTCGGCGGCAATGGACGCGCGTTCATCAATTGCGTCTCTGGCGTTCACCACCAAATTGACCAAAATCTGTTCAAGCTGCGCAGGGTCGGCGTGGATGTACGGCAGGTTGGGCTGGTAATCTATTTCAATATTGATATCTTCGCTGACCAGCCGCCGCAACATCGGCTCAAGTTCTTCAATAACGGGGTTCAGCGCGAGCGTTACGGGCTTGTAAATTTGTTTGCGGCTAAACGCCAATAGCTGACCGGTTAACCTTTTTGCCCGATTTCCCGCGCTCAAAATACCTTCCAGGTTTCTTTGAATAGCCGGGTCCGGTAACGTCATTAACGCCAGTTCGGCATAGCCGTTAATGGCGGTCAGAATGTTGTTAAAATCGTGCGCCACGCCGCCCGCCAGCACGCCAATCGATTCCATTTTCTGCATTTGGCGCAATTGCGTTGTCTGCTCCCACAGTTTTGCTTCCACGTCCCGCCGTCGCCGTATGCCTCTTTTGACCCGCTCCCCCCCCCACACCAGTCCGATTATTCCCAGCACCCACAGCGCAATACCGCCGCCCACATTGGCGGCAGTTTGCAGGCGGGCAACGTTCCGCAGAGGAGCCATCGGCACAGAAACGCTGATGCCGCCGCGCACGTCGCCCACTTTATACCCTTGCTGTTTATGGCATTTTAGACATGCGGTTTCCACATACAGCGGGCGCATATAGCGCATCATTTCTTCGCCATTTATCATTTCGATGGCGCTGACTTCTGCCGTACCCTGCTCAAATTGTTGCAACGCCACAGTTTCCCACGGGTCGGCGGCGTTTTCGTTTTGCGGGCGGATAGGCTTTAAGCTGGTGATGTGCTCAGGCGGCGCACCAACGCGAATGCCCAGTTCAAATACTTGCCGGGTCATATACGCCGGGTTAATGAGCGTCAATTGCTTGCCGGATGGGGTGGTGATGTCCCGTTCATCCACCAAACCTTCTAAATGGGGATTGGGAGGCACGGTATCGGAAACCGCGCCGTACAGCCCGCCCAATTCCGCATTCCAGCGCTGGTACAGCACATCTTTTCCAAAAATCGCCCGCGCTTGAATACGGGCGATATCTTCGGTGTTATCGTATTGCCGCCATTCATTCCAACCCAGCATCCATCCCACGGTTAATGTCCAAAATAAGGCAATAACCCATACATAGCGACGAGCGCGGCTCAACTCACGGTGTATCGATTGGTCGTGCTGTTGCAAATAATCCTGTTCGTTGAGATCCATCGCCACTCCAAAAACAAATGATACCGACTTTGGTATCACTGATAAAGATTAATAACCCATTTTTTGATTATACCACGATTTGCCCACGTTTCAACACCATTCCCACCAGATTTTCCCCAAACTGATATGCCAAATAGCGATAGTCGTGCGTGCGCAGAATCAGCACATCCGCCTGCTTGCCAACTTCCAGCGAACCGAGCCGCTCTCCCAACCCGACGGCGTGCGCGGCGTTGATGGTGGCGGCATTCAGCGCCTCGGCGGGGAGGAGGCGCTGGTAGCGCGCGGCAATCGCCATCACCAACGGCATAGAGGGACACGGCGCGGAACCGGGGTTGATGTCGGTTGCCAGTGCGAGTGTCGCGCCTGCATCAATAATGGCGCGCGCATCGGCAAAATGGGCGCTGCCAAAATTGAAATTCACCGCGGGAATGACCACCCCCACCGTGTCCGAGTGCGCCAGCGCGGCGATTTCAGCGGCGGGCGTGACATCCAAATGATCCACGCTGGCAGCGCCGAGTTCCACCGCCAGCGACATGCCGCGTAGGTTTTCAAATTCATCGGCGTGCAGTTTCGGCGTCAGCCCGTGCCGCAATCCGGCTTCCAGCACCCGGCGGGTCTGTTCGGCGGAAAAAACACCGGCTTCGCAAAAAACATCACAAAATAATTGCGAATGACGAATTGCGAATGACGAATTTTGATACCATTTGGCAACGGCGGGGAGCATGTCAGTGATGACCAAATTTACATAATCTTCGGTACGGTTTTTAAATTCGGGGGGGATGGCGTGCGCGCCGAGGAAGGTGGGCACGATGTCGGCGGGGTGGGTGTCTGCCAGTATTTCGATGGCGTGGAGCAGTTTCAGTTCGCTGGCGGTGTCCAGCCCGTAGCCGGTTTTTATTTCCACGGTGGTGGTGCCGAGTCGCAGCATCGCATCGAGCCGGGGGCGCGTTTCGGCAACCAGTTGGTCAACACCGGCGGCACGCACGGCTTCGACGGTGCTGTTGATACCGCCGCCCGCCGCCATAATTTCCATGTATTCCGCGCCGTTGATGCGCAGCTCAAATTCGTTGACACGATCGCCCGCATACACAACGTGGGTGTGCGCGTCCACAAATCCGGGACACACCACCTTGCCCGATGCGTCAATATTTTCCGCCGCGGAAAAATGCGCGCGGAGATCGGCAGTTTTGCCCACCGCCACAATTTTGCCGTCAGAGATGGCTATCGCCCCATGAGAAATAATGCCGACATCGCGCATCGCTGCGCCGCGTTTGGGTCCGCCGGGACTGGCGCAAGTCACCAATTGTGCAGCGCTGTGGATGAGCAGGTCAATACGGTTATTGGAGATTGGAGATTGGAGATTCGTCATTTGTCTCTAGCCATTTGTCATTGCGAAGCGCACCGCGCCGAAGTAATCTCCACCATTGAAATGCGGAGATTGCTTCGTCTACGCTCGCAATGACATTTTTCACTATTCGTTATTCATTATTCACTACTTCATCATAGGGATTTTTATACCGTGCTTTTTGGCGAATTCAATGGCTTCGGGATAGCCTGCATCCGCATCGCTGCGCCGCGTTTGGGTCCGCCGGGACTGGCGCAAGTCACCAATTGTGCAGCGCTGTGGATGAGCAGGTCAATACGGTTATTGGAGATTGGAGATTGGAGATTCGTCATTTGTCTCTAGCCATTTGTCATTGCGAAGCGCACCGCGCCGAAGTAATCTCCACCATTGAAATGCGGAGATTGCTTCGTCTACGCTCGCAATGACATTTTTCACTATTCGTTATTCATTATTCACTACTTCATCATAGGGATTTTTATACCGTGCTTTTTGGCGAATTCAATGGCTTCGGGATAGCCTGCATCCGCATGGCGTGCGACGCCGGTGCCGGGGTCGCTGGTGAGTACCCGCTCCAGCCGCCGCGCCGCTTCGGGTGTGCCATCCGCGACGATGACCTGCCCGGCGTGGATACTGTAGCCGATGCCCACGCCGCCGCCGTGATGGATGCTGACCCACGTGGCGCCGTTGATGGCATTCACCAGTGCGTTGAGCAGGGGCCAGTCGGCAATCGCGTCCGAGCCGTCGCGCATACCTTCGGTTTCGCGGTTGGGGCTGGCGACCGAACCGCTGTCCAGATGGTCGCGCCCGATGACAATCGGCGCGGAGACTTTGCCGCTGGCAACCAATTCGTTGAATTTCAACCCGGCGCGGGCGCGCTCGCCGTACCCCAACCAGCATATACGAGCGGGCAACCCCTGAAATTCAACTTTTTCCTGCGCCAGTTTTATCCAGCGCGCCAAATGTTCATCTTCGGGGAAGAGTTCCAGAATCGCTTTATCGGTTTCGTAAATATCCTGCGGGTCGCCGGAGAGCGCCACCCAGCGGAAGGGACCCTTCCCTTCGCAGAACAGCGGACGAATGTACGCCGGCACAAATCCGGGATAGTTGAACGCTTCTTTCAGCCCATTGTCGAACGCCCGCTGGCGCAAATTGTTGCCGTAATCGAACACCACCGCGCCTTTTGCCTGCCAATCGAGCAGCGCCTGCACATGGGCGGTCATCGCGTCAAGTGAGCGCTGTTTGTACGTTTCGGGGTCGCTTTTTCGCAGCGCATCCGCTTCTTCCAG
>CAYZQQ010000182.1:0-6764 GCA_964480075.1 uncultured Anaerolineaceae bacterium | reverse complement strand
TCAGTAATTAGCTTTGCTTTGAACTAAAGTTCAAGCTCATAACTCAAGCCGACTTAAAGTCGGCTTAGGCTTTCAGCCCTGAAATTTATTTCGGGGCTAATCCGAAAACTAATCACTGAGAAACTGTTTTATAAATATTTCCCAATCAGTAAATTATATTTTTCTTTTGCCGCCGCAGGGATGGCATTGCGGGCGGTCATGATAGCGTCTTTCATCGCGCTGTGCGCCCCCATTTCCGGCTCATCTGCCAGCTTTGGCACAATGGCTTTGATGGCTTTTTTGGCGGTGTCCACATTCCCCAGCAGAGTCGTCACCACCATTTCCACCGTGACTGGCTCTTCGCTTTCGTGCCAGACATCGTAATCGGTCACGTGCGCCATGGTGGCATAGGCAATTTCTGCTTCACGCGCGAGCTGGGCTTCCGGCACGGCAGTCATGCCGATAATGTCGCATTTCCAGTGCCGGAAAATGTTGCTTTCGGCTTTACTGCTGAAGCGCGGACCTTCAATCACCACAAATGTGCCGCCCATATGGACGGGACGTTCATCCACCGTAACGACGGCATCATGCACAATCTGCGACAGTTTCGGGCTGAACGGTTCGGCAAAACTGATATGCGAAACCACCCCTTCGCCGTACATCGTCAGGTCCCGATTGCGGGTGCGGTCCACAATTTGGTCGGGGATGACGATATGCCCCGGTGCGAAATCTTCTCGCAGGCTGCCGCATGCGCTGACGCTGATGATATATTTCACGCCGAGACTTTTCAGCGCGTAAATGTTGGCGCGATATGGCACTTCGGTGGGGTTGTGGCGGTGTCCGCGTCCGTGACGGGGCAGAAATGCCACACGCTGCCCTTCCAGCGTGCCAACCACAATTTTATCAGACGGGTCGCCATACGGGGTGGACACCGCAACTTCTTCAATGTCCGTCAGACCGTCCATTTTGTACAGCCCGCTACCGCCAATCACGCCGATTTTTACAGGTTCCATAAAATGCTCCTTTTCAGATAATTGGTTATTCGTTGAAATTTTTTACCCGTGTACAAAAATTGCATCAATCAACACCGGTTTTAGGTTATGTCATTCCCGCAAAAGCGGGAATCCATAGTTTTTCGCTATGGATTCCAGATAAATTCCTACGGAATTTTCCGGAATGACATTTGAAATCTGTGAAATTCGTGAAAATTCGTGGCTAAAATCCGGTCAAACAAAAAGTTTCATTTAGTTCTATTGGAGATTCAAAATTGTCAGCACATCCTTAAAATTATCAAAGGGGAAAAAATCAATTCCCTCCGAAATACAGAATTCTTCCAGCCGTTCACCCCGTTTGGCAAACAGCACGTCCGCCGTTGTTGCCACCGGAAAATCCGAAATTCCATCGCCGATGAACACCGTTCGGAAACCCTGCGCCGCCGCATCGCGCACCGCCGCCGCTTTATCATTCCCGAACGGCGTATCGTCAAAATACTCCACCTGCCACCGCCGATTCTCAATTCTGATTCGGTTGGCGCGGATGTCCAGATGATTCAACCCGCACGTTCCCAAATATTCGCGGACAATCTGCTCGATTCCCGCCGAAAGGATGGTGAACGGAATTTCCTGCGCTTCCACCCAGCGGACAAAGGCGGGAAATGTAGGGTCAATGCCGTTTTTCCGGTGCAGCAACGGTTGTGCGTCCGCCCATGACATTGTCACCCCCGCAAACTGGGCATTGTATCCCTGCCGAAACGAAAATTCGCCGCTGACAATTTTGTCGTCAATGGCGCGGCGTTCATCCCGCCCAATGGCATGGTCGATGATAATGTTGCACCCGTCTGCATGGGTGATGGTTCCATCAAAGTCGCAAAATATTTTCAGCGGTCGGGTCATTTTTTCTGAGCCAATTCTTTGTCCAGTGCGCGGAGAAATTGTTTGATATGTCGTGCATTTTCACCAAAATCCGCCTGCCCGTCCCGCGAAGCGCTGTACATATCCACTCGATAATCGGTGGTTTGCCCCCCCACCGGCTGAATGGTGATTGACAGGTCATCCACAAAAAAAATCACCGGCACTTCTGCCACAATACGCCCCAGTTTTTGGTCGGGCATGTAATCGGCAAAGGTGATAATCCAGCGTTGCCCATACGTCTGTTGCGTTTGTGTTACCTTTAGCGCGGCATCATAAATTTCTTGTGGCGGCACATCATATCGCTGTGGGTGCAATTCAATCAATGGATTGTCAAACGTGGTGGCGGCATCATTATTCGTGTCCACATCAAACTGCACATGCAACAGATTTAACGCCAGTGGTAATAGAAAAATAGCGGAAAACAAGACATAAAATAGTGGTTGCGATGGTAATAAAAACCAATATCGTTTGCGTCGTTCCTGCCGATTGGGAAGTTTTAAATTGATAGAAAATATCCAAACTACCACTACCACCAAATTGGCGAACCAAATGGCTTCCCATGGAATGAGTGATACCGTCATAGTTTTTATGTCTCCAAACGAAAATAATGGTTTCCCACCCCGACAACATCGCCGGAGAGAATGGGTGTCGGTGCAGCTAGTTCTTTGCCGTTGAGGGTGGTGCCGTTGGTGCTGCCGGCATCTTTGAGCCACCATGCCCCATCGCGAAAGATGAGACTCGCGTGCCGCGCAGAGACAAAGTCATCCTCAATAGCGATGGTGTTACCGGCATTCCGTCCGATGGTGGTTGTCATCGGCAACAGCCACGCGCGGGTAGTATCATCCACCGCCACCAGCCGTGCCGACGGGTTTTTGGGCGTGCCGATTTTCCAAACGCGATACAGCATCGTGCCCAAAAATGTATATAGCACCACCGGCGCCAGCAGTCGGAAAATGAGCAAAAGCCAGTCGGTAATCACAATTGAATCTCAACAGAAATGGTCACCTGCCCCAATTGCAGGGTGTCTCCCGCTTTGAGTGGCGTGCGGGTATCCGCCGGTTTAAAGTTCACGCCGAGCGGTTGACGGTGGCTCAGGTTTTCAACAAAATAGATGCCATTCTGCCAGCGCAATTGGGCGTGATGCCGCGACACGGTTGGGTGTGCCAGCACCACATCGTTTGTCCCGTCCCGCCCGATGCGGACGATGGGCATACCGAGTCTCACGCTCGTTTCCGGCAGGCGCAGCCACCAGCAGTTGGCGGGTGCGAGCGACGGTTGAAAGCGTTTGGTGTCGCCACCAATGGGTTCCGGTGGTAATTGGCGGTCGGCGGTGATGTCCATTGTGCCCGGCGTCAGTGTCTCTCGTTCTGCGATGGTTACATGCAAAGGAACGGTGGTTTTGCTGCCCGTTTCGCGCATCAGCGCCAACAAATAGCGTTTAATTGCCGCAATCTCAGCCGTTAAATCCGATTGTGCTCGCAATACCGCCAAATCAGCCGGATGCAGATACACCATGTATGAGTCGGGAACCACCACATTTCCGTTGGCATCTGCCGCCGCGCCCTGCTCCATTGCCCACGCCAACCCTTTCGCCAAATCGGCAGGATGGAGGCGTGATTTAAACAGCCGTGCAAACGGTGTTTCCACTAATTGTTCTACCAGTTTTTCAAACCGTGATAACCTGTTCACGAAGAAAATTATAGTGAATGGCACACCGAAATGCAAACCCCGGTCATTTATCCTCCATCAGTTTTTATGTTACAATATATTGGAGGTTAGCAATTAGAGATTGGAGGTTAGCAATTAGAGATTGCAACACACCTAATAACCAATCACTAATCAACTAATAACTGACATGCTACCGGATTTCCACCTGCTCCAACGAAATTATTTACTCCGTATCAGTCAAGCGATAAGTTCGCAGCTTGATTTGCGTGCGCTTTTAAAAATCATCATTGAAAACGCCGTGGAACTGTTGGCGGGGCAAGCGGGGTTGGTGGTACTGCGTCAGCGAAATGGCGCGCTTGCCCCCGCCGTGAGCATCGGGCTGCCCCGCGATGTGGTGCCGCTGTTCTCGCCGCTGTGGGAAGATGTTCCTGCTACCACCGAAAACATCCCCGATATTGCCCGCCGATTGGCGCTGGCATCACGTGCGGCACACATCGCTTTGCGACAGGTGGTCGCGCTGCCGCTCAGCATCGAAGGGGAAAATCGCGGCTACATTTTTATTTTTCGGGCGCGGGGCGCGGCATCGTTCACCGACCGTGACCGCGAGACATTGCGAACTTTTGCCAACCACGCCGCCATCGCCGTGCATAACGCCTATTTGTACCGCCAAGTGCTGGAAGAGCGGGAACGCCTCGCCGCCATTGTTGAGAATAGTGGGGATGGGGTGATGATGGTCAACCCATTCCGCATCATCAAAACGTGGAACAGCACCCTGGCAAAACTTACCGGCATCGCCGCCAAAGATGCTGTTGGCAAACCCTGTTATGCGGTATTAAATTTAAGAACGAAACAGGGTGTGAGCGTATGCCATACTCAATGCCCCATTTTGCATCCACCGGTAAACGGGCTATTGTTCGCGGAAGGATTCCACGAGCGAAAAGACGGGATAGCCATCGCCTTTGCCGATAACTATTCGCCGATGTCTGACGAAGATGACCAAATTACACAATATATTGCCAACGTGCGCGACGTGACCCGTCAACGCGAAGCAGACGACCTGAAAGAAACGCTGCTGGCAGTCATTTCACACGAACTAAAAACGCCGGTGAGCATCATCAAAGGGTATGCGGGTACTTTGGCGCGCGAAGACGCTCATTGGGATACCAAAACGCTGCGCGAAGGACTGGAAATCATCGAAGAAGAGGCAGACAAGCTCAACACGCTCATTACCAACTTTCTGGAAGCCAGCCGATTGCAAGCCGGAAGTCTGAAATTGCACCGCACCGAAGTTTATCTGCCCGAAATGGCGGACCATGCCATCAATAAATTGCGTGCAACCACCGAACACCACACCTTTTCGGTGGATTTTCCGCCCGATTTTCCCGCCATTCGCGGCGATTATGAGCGGCTCTATCAGGTTATCACCAATTTATTGAGCAACGCAATAAAATACAGTCCAAAGGGTGGCAATATCCGCATAGGGGGAGAAGCCATCTCCACCGGGGTGCGCTTTTTTGTCGCCGACGAAGGCATCGGCATCCCAGCCGCCGAGCACGAATCAATTTTTGAGCGGTTCCATCGCGTGGACGGCGGATTAACCCGGCAAGCCCCCGGCACAGGACTGGGGCTATTTTTGGTGAAAGCGGTGGTTGTGGCGCACGGCGGTTCGGTGTGGGTGGAAAGTGATGTCGGTGTGGGCAGCACATTTTGGGTGGAATTGCCCAAATAGTTTCGGAAACAGGAGACAGGTTATGCCAGCAAAAGCGGATTCAAAATTGATTTTAATTGTGGATGATGAAGCCCGCATGCGTCGCTTTATGCAAATGAATCTCGATTTGGAGGGGTATCGCGTTATTGAAGCGGAAAACGGTATGCAAGCGGTGGAACGGGTACGGGATGATTTGCCCGATTTGGTGGTACTGGATGTGATGATGCCGCAAATGGACGGGTTTGAGGCATTGCGGCTCATTCGAGAAGTGTCAACTGTGCCCGTAATTATGCTCACCGTGAACGCCGATGAAGATTCGCGGGTGAAGGGGTTAGATTTGGGCGCGGATGATTATGTGACCAAACCGTTCAGCCCGCGCGAGCTTGCCAGCCGCATCCGCGCAGTGTTGCGCCGCTTTGATGCCACATCGCCGATGGATAAAGGGATGATTGTGGTAGATGACGACCTGCAAATTGACCTGAATAAACGTCACGTGATTGTGCGCGGCACGGAAATCAAATTGCGCCCCATCGAATTTAAACTGCTGTACCATCTGGTTACCAATGCCGGATGGACAATTCCGCACGAGACGCTGCTGGCAAAAGTATGGGGGCACGAATACCGCGACGAAACACATTATCTGCGGCTGTATGTCACGTATTTGCGCCAAAAGATAGAAGTTGACCCCTCACACCCAAAATACATTCTCACCGAGCGCGGCGTCGGCTACCGCTTTATGGATTTTGAGAAAAAGAAATAGTTATTCTGCCCGCTCCAGCACCTGCACAATTCCGGTGCTGCCGTCAAGCAGCACCCGGTCGCCGCGATGAAGTTGGTGATGCGCATCAATGTTCGATACGGCTGGCAGCCCGTATTCACGCGCAATGATAGATCCATGCGATAGCATACCACCGTGTTCCACAATCAAGCCGACTGCCAGCGGGAAATATGGAAGATAGGCAGGGTCAGTGGACGGCGCAACCAATATTCGCCCGTGCGGCACTTCCTCCACTGACTCGTAATCGCTCAAGAAGCTTATTTTCCCCTGCACCTGCCCCGGACTCACCGATAACCCCAACAATGTGCCATCCAGCGACACTGCCGGTGATTCTTCTGTTGTTTCCCCAAAGTTATGAATATCCGTATCGTTGACCACCATCGGGATGGTTAAATCCCAATAAGCGCGGTATGTATCGCGCCGAACCGTAACTGTCGGCTGCAATGGAGCAATCGTTCGCATGGAACTCACCAAAACCTGTTCAATCTCTTCCATAGTCAACCAGAAAAAATCATCCGGCGAATTGATGAGTTTTGCCGCAACCCATTTTTTTGCCAGCGCCAAATCCCACTGCCGAATTGCCGCCATTGCCTGCGCCTGCGCTGAAAACATCGCCGTGCGCAGTGAAAAAACGCGATACAGCACCTTTAGCAAGGGTAATGCCACCCATTTTCGCCATGGAAACCACTGCTGCCACCGCGAATTCTCACGCGTGAGTTGC
>CAYZQQ010000181.1:0-6815 GCA_964480075.1 uncultured Anaerolineaceae bacterium | reverse complement strand
CCGATCTCAATCGTTCCACCCCGGCGATGGTGGTCGCCACATTCAGCGTGGCAGGCACGGCGTCATCCCACGCCACCAACCCGTGTATTTCGGGCGCGAAGGTATTCAGCACCGCGTCGAAATCCGGCAGGGTGATGATGGGTGTGTCTGCCAGCCAGCCGTATGGTTCGGCGGGCGTTTGATATGTGTCCAGCCAAAATTGGTCAGTGGGGTGATGGATGAGATACAGCCGCGGCGCATCGCGGTTGACGATGCCCTGCAAGCTGCTCAAAAAGATGAGGGTATCATAATCGTTCAGCAGGTCGGCGAAGGTTCTCCCGGCGGGCGGCGGGGTATCGGGGGGGCAGACGCCGCCGCACAGCGAAAAATGGTCCACGTGCAGATTCTGCACATCAAAAACATACAGCGGTTGCGGCGGAGACGGGGCGGGCTGCGGCGCACACCCACCGACAAAAACCGCCAACATTATCGCAAAGAATATTATCGGAACTTGATTCTTGGAAACCGGGGATGAGAGAGCTACCAAAATCTTTTGCACGGTTCACTGTTCATCATTCACTGAATTACCCCACCGCCATCCGGAATCCAGCCCACAGCCCGATTTCCACCACGATGGTCAGCGACCACAGCAGATAAGTTGCCAGCGGCTCCTTTTTATGCCACAAAATTCCTAAAACGCCGTTTAACAGCAAAATTGCAATGCCCCCATACGGAATCCACAATAGCTGCTCACGGCTGACAATGGCGGAGGACGCACTTGCCGCGCCGGAGAGCAGATGGATGGCAGGCGGCAAATGACTGTATCGGGTAAATGTCGCGCCGACCATAATGAGGGTCAATAGCAGGGCGCCCAAGCCCAAATAACGCGCCACGCGGTCGAACCAGAGAGGATATGCCCACACCCCGCGCCGTTCGATGGCAAAACTCCACGCTTGTGTTGTGCCCAGCGGCACCCGTTTTTGCCACACGCGGATGAATGCTTCGGCATTTTGGGGGGAAATGTAAATTTCGGTGGCAGCGGTTTTTACCACCAGCGACTCGCTGGCGGCACCGGTGGCAAACAGCCACATACCTTCGCGGCGACAAAGCCACCAGCGTGGCAGGGTTATTCCCAACACCGTGCAGACCGGCATCGCCGGGGCTGGGGTAATGGCGCGAATAGCTGCGATGGGGATACGGAGCGTAGTCGCTCCCCAGCGGATTTTCAAGCCGTTGCGTGTGAGTCGGAAGCGCAGCAAAAATAACGCTATCGCCCGATAGAGGAATATCGTCGCCAGCACAGCCGACGTCAACACACCGATAATCGTCCAAAACAACTCAATTGATACCGGACGGGTTGCGGCAATGGTCGCCAGATAAACGGCGACTGCCAGTAGGACGCCGCCGATGGTTAAACATATCCAGCCACCGCGATATTTTTTTGGGGTGAAAATCTGTCCGCTCGTCATCGGTTGTTCACAACTTCAGTTCGGAATAAAATTTTCAGTCCACAGATGAACGCAGGACTTGCCAATTTTTCACCACAGAGGCACAGAGAAACGGAGAATTCTATAATTTTGAGTTTTGTCTCAAATTTGTTGGAAAAATCGCAAATATCTCTGATTTTCAGACTCTCAAATTTTATTTTCTCTGCGCCTTTGCGTCTCTGTGGTGATTATTTTTAACCTTTTTTCACAGGTTCACAACAGTGATTCAATGTTCCAGCGTTTCAGCTCATCCATCATCCGGTGGGCGGTAATGTCCAACGAAATGGGGGTGATGGAAATGAGCTTGTTTTCGGTTGCCCAAAAATCCGTGCCGTGTTTCGGCACGCCGGTGGGCGGCTGCCCGCCAATCCAGAAATAATCACGCCCGCGCGGGTCTTTACGGTGCACCAGCTCATCCAGATACACGCGCTGACCGAGCCGAGTCACCGTTGCCCCGGCAACATCCGCCCAATCGCACGCGGGAAAATTCACATTTAAAAATGTTCCGGCGGGCAATCCTTTATCCAGCACCAGCGCCGCCAATCGCGCGGCGAATGCCGCCTGCCCGCTATAATCTTCACTTTCTGCGGGGTGAACCCGTGAAAAGGCAATAGCGGGCAAGCCATCAATCACCGCTTCCACCGCAGCGGCAACCGTGCCGGAATAAAATAGGTCGTACCCCATATTTGCCCCCAAATTGATGCCGGACACCACCAGCGACGGGCGTTTTTCCAGCACGCCGAGCATCGCCAGCGCCACACAATCGGGCGGCGCGCCACTCGATTTGTAGGCGGTGCTGCCATCTTCCCATTCGATAGCGTCGGCGCGGAGCATTTTGTGCATCGTTTTGGGATGCCCCGATGCCGACCAGTTGTGGTCGGGGGCGAAAATGACGGTTTCCGCAACGGGGTTCAGTGCGTTTTTCAGCACGGGCATCACCGGTGAGTCGATGCCGTCATCGTTGGTCAGTAAAATCAGTGGTGAATCGGTCATAGTTGCCTCTATGTTTTGCCGTTGGGCAGAATTGCCGCCCACCAGCGCGGGTCAAGCAGGGCGCTGGATTGCGGTTTGTTTTTTTCATCCTCTTTTTTGTGAACAACCGAAATGGTCATCGGGTCGGTTTGAAATTCGTTTCCCGCCACATCGAAGGCTTTTGCCCAAATAACATGCGTTTCGGTATAGCCTATCGTGTCAGAAATAATTTGCATTCCGCCGGAGAAAACCTGTGTGTATCCGACAATTTTCTCGGTGTCGGTAATTTCGGGTGCGGCGGCGATGTCTTCCGGCGTGCGCGGCGTGGTGATGCTGATAACCTGTGTCAGGGTGATAACCTGACCGGGCACGAGTTGCCCGTCTTCTCCGATGACCGGCTGTCCGTCCGGGGTGAGCAGCGGCATCGTTTGGGTGAGCGCATACTCGCGGCTGAGGGTGACATCGCTCATAGCGAGCGTCCAGCGCATATTGTACGGTGCCACCGTGCTATCGCCGATTTTACGGTTGTCCATATAATATTCCACCCGGTCCATCGCAAAATTATCGTTGGCATCCACCTGGAAATTTATATATTCGTCATCTTCCAGCACATAATTTTTGCCATCTTCGGGATTCAGAATTTCGGCGGTGGGCGGCGTGTCGTCAATGGTTACTTGGGTTGCCTGTCGTTGGAATGAGCCATCGCCGCGCAAAACCGTCAGTTGCAGGGTATACAATCCTTCCGGCAGCCCGCCGGTATCCCAAAATTCCAGCGGACCGTTATCCACCGGACTGCCGTGGTCGCCACCCAATTGGCTCCATTCCTGCGGATTGAGTCCCTGCCCAAATTCCAGCCGGTACAGTTGAAAACCATCGAGTCGCGCACTGCCGGTAATGACCACCCCGCCGTGGATATATTCAAATTGGCGGGGGTAGGTTATCGCCACGGGTCCGGATGCGATTGACCCGGCGCACGTATCATCATACTCGTGCGGCGGTTGTGGAATGTCCTGCGTTTTCACCCAGTCGTTTGCCACCGGCGGATAGATTTCGAACACCTGTGTTTCAATTAACCCCGGAGGGGTGCATCCCGCCACCGCCAGTTTTCCATTTTCTTTATTGATTTGGAAGGCTTGATGCACATTATCTTTTTCTGTCGGCTCGGTTCCTTCCAAAAAAAGTTCGGTTTTAGTGCTGGGCGTGTATTCGGTGGGCAGCAGTCCCGACAGCGCACCCACGGTCACATCCACCAGCCCGGGCGGGCGCAGCCACGTTTCAACCGGTTTTCCGCGATGATAATATTCCATCACATCGTGCCAGATGGGACCCGCGCCGGAAAGCCCGGTGACATCTTTCATCGGGGTATTGTCGTTATTGCCCACCCACACGCCAACTGCCAACTGCGGCGTAAATCCCAGCGTCCAGTTGTCGCGGAAATTGTTGGTCGTGCCGGTTTTGGCAGCCACGGGACGGTCATCCAAAATAAGTGAGCTGTGCGCGCCAAATGCCGGGGCGCGGGCGTTGTTATCTGTTAAGATACTGGTGACGAGATATGCCAGCGCGGGGTTGATGATTTGCTCGGTGGTGGGTTCTTTGTATGCATATAGCACATTGCCATTGGTATCTTCCACCCGCAAGATTGCCACCGGGTCTAACTTTCGGTAGCCGGGGCGAACATCCTGCTCCGGCACGGGTTTACCCGCCATCACCCCGTTGTTGGCAAACACGCTGAAGGCATACGCCATATCGAGCGGTTTCACTTCGCCGCCGCCGAGGGTGAGCGCCAAGCCATAATAATCTTCGTCCAAGGTGGTAATGCCCATTTTGTGCGCGTTGCGGATAACGTCCTTCACGCCCGATTTCTGCATCACCCACACGGCAGGAATATTGTAGCTGCGAGCAAAAGCGTTGCGCAAGCTGACCGGTCCGTGGTATTTCAGGTCGTAATTTTCGGGCACGTATGGCGGATTGGGCGCATCGGGGAAAGCTTGCCGCACATCCATAATCATTGTGGCGGCAGTAGCCACGCCTTTTTGCAAGGCAGTCATATAGTTAAATGGTTTAAATGATGAGCCGGGCTGCCGACCGGGATTGGCAGCACACACATTCACATTCCCGTCATTCTCTATATCCCAATAATCTACACTGCCCACCATCGCCAGAATTTCGCCGGTATTGGGGCGAATGGCAACCACACACGCATTGCTGGCATTATGACCGCCATCTTGCAACTCTTGCACATGCTGTTTCGCTACTTCCTGCGCTTTCTGGTTCAAATCCAAATCTACGGTGGTGATGACCTTTAACCCCCCGCGATACACTGTGCGCGGGTCAAATAGCTTCAGCAGTTGGTTACGGGCATACACGGAAAAATGTGGCGCGACAATATCAAATCGCTGCTGGATGGGTTTCACATCTAATTTCTCAGCGAACGCCGTTTCAGCTTCTGCCGGTGTGATGACGCCTTCTTCCACCAACCGGTCAAGGGCGATACCCTGCCGCTGTTTGGCATCTTCGGGATTATCCAGCGGGTTCAGCGCCGGAAACTGGGGAATGGGCGTGAGTATGGCGCATTCCGCCAAATCCAAATCGCTGATGGTTTTGTGAAAGTACACCTGCGCTGCCGCTTCGATGCCATAAGCCAGATTACCGTAATAATTGGTATTAAAATACCATTCCAAAATTTGGTCTTTCTCGTACCGGCGGGTAATTTCTGTGGAAAGAATCAGTTCTTTCAATTTTCGGGTGTACGATTTTTGGGCGCGTTCCTGTGCGTCGATGATGATATTTTTGATGAGCTGTTGGGTGATAGAACTGCCTCCCTGAATTTGCCCCCCCTGTAAATTGCTGACAAACGCCCGGGTCAATCCTTGAATATCGAAGCCGGGATTGGTATAGAAATTTTTATCTTCCAGCGCCACCACTGAATCCCGGCATATTTGCGGAATTTTATCAATAGTTACATACGAGCGGTCGCCCAAACTTGGGTCGAACAACTCGTACAGCACGGTTTTTCCGGTGCGGTCATAGAGTTTAGTGGTCTCGAAGGTTTCCTGTCGTGTTTCAATGGTAGAGGGGTCTGGCAGTTGTGCCGCAAAACTGGCATATACCGAATATGCCGTGCCGAGTACCCCGGCAATCAGGATGCCAAAAATTACTACAGTGAGCACCAGCGCTCCCCCGAATGTCCATCCGGCAACAAGTCCGTATTTAGGGCGAAACCCCTTTGCCCGTTTCCGCCGGCGGCGGGTTATCATTACCTTTCGATTCGATTGCATATAAATCCTATGATTCGTGATTCGTGATTCGTGATTCGTGATTCGTGATTCGTGAAATGGTATCAGAAAGCGAAATTGTGAGCAAGTGTGATGGGTGGTTTTAGGCTACAGCTATCCGACAGTTGCCCAATGGATTGACCCCCTCCCCAACCCTCCCCCTGACAGGGGGAGGGAGTCGCGTCAGCGGCGGTGGAGGTATTTATCTTTTTTCCAGCACCAGCCAATGCGAAAGCCCCAATTTTTGCAGCGGCGTTTTCTCCAAAAAATAGGTCGTCCGCCGGATGAAATTACCCAGTTTCGGCGCGCGGCGCACCACATTATCGTAGCCGGGGAAAATTTGGCGGTGGAAAATCACCCGCACGGGCAAACCGGCGAAAAGCCGCCGCAAGCCGCGCGCGGTATACGCCCGCACGTGCGGCGCAAGTTTATTGCGCCACACATCGGGCAAATAATTGATGAGCGGGGTATTGCCGAAATGATATTCGCCGCGCCAATAATGCCCGTGTGTTTCAAACGGATACCCGCGATTGGGGCAGAAAATTATCGCCCGCCCGCCCGGTCTCAGCACGCGAATCATTTCGGCGGCGTATAGCCGGTCATGCTGCACGTGCTCAATCACTTCGTGGCTGAGCACCACATCGAATTGTGAATCGGCATAGGGCAGATATTCTCCCACCGAAACCGCCAGATTCGGCGCGTACGCGGCGGCTTGCCGCACGCGGTCGGCTTCCACATCCAGCCCGAAAACGTGCGGGGTGAATTTGAGCAGGGCACGATTGTACATGCCGATGCCGCAGCCGTCCACCAGCACCCGCCCGCCGTCAAGCCGCCCGTCCGCCGCCCGGCGAATCATTTCGAGCCGCCGTTCCTGCCCGGCACGCCACACCAAACTGGGAACACCCCGTTCACCGGCTTTGGAAAAATCACCCGCCATTACGGTTTCTCTCCCACGTGCAGCGCCACTGTGCCGAACATCAGCATGCGGTAGCGAACATTTTTCAGCCCGACCGACTCCATTTGCTGCTGTAACTCCCCCGGTCGCAAAAATGCATCGGCGGAGGCAGGCAGGTAACTGTATGCGTCGCGCTGTCCGCTGATG
>CAYZQQ010000180.1:0-6843 GCA_964480075.1 uncultured Anaerolineaceae bacterium | reverse complement strand
AACGTATCGTACTCAACCGCTCTATTTTTCGCCAATTTTTGGCGAAGGTATTGAAATGAACTTCAAGTATTATTGGATGAATTTTTACGAAATTATTCGTCTATTTATATGTGGAATGATCTAGATCCTTCTTCATCTTTCATATTCATCACAAGTGAGGATTATGCATATAAAAAACTTACACAGGATGGAAGGATTGTTCAATCCAAGTTACTTGAAAAATATCGCCATTTTTATACCTTACTCACAGTATTGCTAAAAAATCAATCCAAAGATACTTTGAAGGAATTATCTCAAGCAAATGAAGAAATTTTGAAAACAATTGAACAAGAACATACTTGGTGCAAAAATACAGAAGAAGCACTGGATAATGTTGTTAGACTCCTGCAGAAACAAGTCGGACTATTAGAACAGGTCTATGAATTCTCAAACGAAACAGTTTATATACCTGATACGAATGCCCTCATTTGCAATCCAGATTTGGAATCTTGGAAATTTCCAGAAACACTCCGATTTACAATTGCACTCCTTCCAACCGTATTATCTGAACTAGATTCACTAAAAGTGAACTATCGAAATGAGGGGGTACGCAAGAAAGCAGGCAAACTAATTCGGCAAATAAAAGAATATAGGCGACGAGGAAAACTTTCTACAGGCGTGCCTCTCATTAAAAACAAAACAACTATCCAAGCATTTGCTATTGAGCCTGATATGGAAAATTCATTATCTTGGTTAGATAAAAACAACAATGATGACCGTATTTTGGCTAATGTTATTGAAGTTATGCGTATTCAACCCCACTCTCCTGTAATAATCGTAAGTCGTGATATAAATCTTCAAAACAAAGCAGAGCTTGCAAACATTCCATTTACTGAACCTCCAGAACCAACAGCATAAAAAAATTATGAAGTAAAATAAATGCACGCTAAATTTTCCATCGATAAATCCATACTCATCCTATTTGCCATCAGTCTGCTGGTGCGCGGGGGAACGGCGTGGCTGGAACGTCAGCCGCACAATTTGGATGAGGCGTATCACACGGTAAATGCGATGACACTGGCAAGCGGCGGCGGGTTCGCCGAGCAGTTCATCTGGAATTACCTTTCGCCGCCGGACACGGTGGCGCACCCCGCCAACCGTTACTGGCTGCCCCTCACGGCGATGGTCGCGGCGGCGGGAATGGCGCTCGGCGGGGCGAAATATGCGGCGGGGCAATGGGCGTTTGTGCTGTTGTCGGCGCTGTTGCCCCCGTTGACGTTTTGGCTGGCGATGCGTGTCACGGGCAAGCGGCGGCAGGCATGGCTGGCGGCGTGGCTGGTGCTGTTCAGCGGGTTTTATTTTGCGGAATGGACGGCGATTGACACGTTCGCGCCCTTTGCGTTGGCGGGCGCGGTCGGGATGATTGCGCTGTGGCGTGCCGCCGAAACCGCCGATTGGCGCTGGACGCTCGCGGCGGGTATCGCGGCGGGGCTGGCACACCTCCTCCGCGCGGATGGGGTGTTGTTTTTGGTTCTCGGTTTCGGGTTTTTGGTTTGGCGCTCGAAATCCGTCATTCGTCATTCGTCATTCGTCATTGGATATTTACTGGTGATGGCACCATGGTTCATCCGCAATTGGCACACTTTCGGGGCAATTTTGCCGCCGGGTGGCACAAAAACGCTGTGGCTAACACAATATGATGATATTTTCAGCCCCACGGCGACGCTCTCGCCGCAAAATTATCTGGCGTGGGGCTGGGGGAATATCCTTCAATCGAAAATGTGGGCGGCGTGGATGAATTTTCAAACGCTGGCGGCGGTCATCGGGCTGATGGTGGTGTTTCCATTCGCCATCATCGGTTGGCGGCAACTGCGCCGACACCCGCTCTTTCAAATTTCCGGCGGATATCTCGCGCTGCTGTGGCTGGCGATGACGTTTGCATTCACCTTTCCGGGCGTGCGCGGCGCACTCTTTCACAGTGGCGGCACGGTGCTGCCGATGGTCGCCATTGCGGGGGTGGTCGGGCTGGATGGGGCAATCGCGTGGGTGGCGGCGCGGCGACAAAGTTGGCACACCCCCACCGCGCAAAAACTCTTCGGCGGGGCGCTGGTCTTTTTTGCCATGCTGGTCAGTCTGTTCACCGCCGCGCAGAAACTTTCGGCGTGGAATGCGCCATCGCCGTATGCCGCCATCATCCCCACCCTGCCGAACCCTGCCGCCACGGTGATGGCAATCAATCCGCCTGCCGTCATTTATTTTGGCGGAAAAAGCGCCATCGCCGTGCCGAATGAACCGCCGGCAGCGGTCATTCTCCTCGCCCAAAAATACGGCGCGCGCTATTTAATTTTGGAGAAAAATCACCCCGCACCACTGGATGGGTTGTATCGGGGGGATGACGTCCCGCCGCAGTTTGAGTTGCTGGGGAAATTTGGTAACGGCGTGCAAGTATATCGAATGACGAGTGGCGAATGACAAGTGACGAATAGCGAATCTCTAATCTCCAATCTCCAATCCCGCGCAATCGTCTGGATTGCGCTTGCCGCCGCGCTGGTCGGGTTGTATCTCGGTGCGGCGCGGCGGGTGGGCGTGAACGGTTTTCCGCTGGATGATGCGTGGATTCACCAGACCTATGCCCGCAATCTCGGCACGCGCGGCGAGTTTGCCTTCACCCCCGGCGCGCCCAGCACGGGCAGTACCGCGCCGCTGTGGACATTTTTGCTGGCGGCGGGATACGCGTTGCACATTCCGTTTCAGTGGTGGACACACGGGTTGAATATCGTATTTTTGGGACTTTCCGGCTGGCAGATGGCACGGCTGGCTCGGCGATTGTTCCCCGAATCGCGCTGGCTGCCGCCGGTCATCGGGCTGGCAGTGGTCAGCGAATGGCATTTGGTGTGGGCGGCGGCTTCGGGCATGGAAACCGTGCTGTTCGTGTGGTTGTCGGTGGCGCTGGTGGAGCGGTTTGCAGCATGGGGGATTAACCCTCCCCCTACCCCCTCCCTGACAGGG
Source organism: uncultured Anaerolineaceae bacterium (assembly GCA_964480075.1). Lineage (GTDB taxonomy): Bacteria > Chloroflexota > Anaerolineae > 4572-78 > 4572-78 > JANTHQ01. Next base: position 3,855 of record CAYZQQ010000180.1, on the reverse strand, counting down.
AGGGAGAAAATAATCCCCTCCCCCCGTTGGGGGGGGCAGGGAGGGGGGAAACATTTCGCCATTTTTGGAATCATCGGCGGGCTGCTGACGCTCACCCGCCCGGAGGGAATCGGGTTGGCAGGGTTGGTCGGGCTGGCACTGCTGGCGGATTGTTTTTCGCGGCGAAAAATTCCCATCGCCCAACTGGCAGCATTCGGCGTGGGGGTGGCGCTCCCGCTGATTCCGTATTTCGCGTTCAATCTCATCACCAGCGGCTTGATTTTTCCCAACACATTTTACGCCAAACAACGCGAGTATGCCATCCTGCTGAACGATTTGCCGCTGTGGCGGCGCTGGCTGTCGGTGGCGGGAGTGCAGTTTATCGGCGGGCAGATTGTCCTGCTGCCGGGAGCAGTATTTGGGGTGTGGCGGGCGTTCCGGCAGAAGAAAATCGCGCTGATGGTGGCGGGAATCTGGTGGCTGGCGCATCTGACGCTGTACGCGGTGCGGCTGCCCGTCACATACCAGCACGGACGATATGAAATGTCCACCCTGCCATGGCTGGTGCTGTTCGGTGTATGGGGAACGGCGGCGCTGTTGCACCCGAAGCACCCTACGATATGGGTGCGGGTGTTGAGCCGCGCGGTGATCGCCTCGGCGGGAGCAGCGATGGCGGCATTTCTGCTGCTCGGCGCACAAAGTTACGCCAACGATGTGACATTCATTGATACGGAAATGGTAAAAACCGCGCGCTGGCTGGCGGAAAACACCCCGCCAGATGCAGTTATCGCCGCGCACGATATTGGGGCAATCGGCTATTTTTCGGCGCGTCCGCTGGTGGATTTGGCAGGGTTAGTTACGCCGGAAGTGCTTCCGTTCATCCGCGATGAGTCGGCGCTGTTGGACTTTTCGCGGGCGCAGGGAGCGCAATATCTGGTCACATTTCCGGGCTGGTATCCGCAGATGACCGAGTCGTTGCAGGCGGTATACCGCACCGATTCGGTATGGGCGCCGGCGCACAATCACGACAATATGGCAGTGTTTGCGATTAACGATGAATGATGAGTAATTATCAATTGTTAATTGCTAATTGTTAATTGCATGTGGTATACTACTTTCGTACTACGGAGTGAGCCATATGCCAAGCACGAGCATCCAACAAAAGCAGTGGGTGGACGACGTTGCATCATTGCTAAAATCCAGTGAAGAATTATTGAAGCAAGCGTCGAAAAGATTAGCGACTATCACCGCCCAACCGGGAGACTATTCGTCGCCACTCCATACTAATCTGCTGTTTATAACGCAACAGACGGACGCATTAGCGCGCCAGCACCAGCAATTGGCGGCTCTGTTGTCTGACCCACATGCCGAGATGCTCGAAAAGTTTCCCGTTGACGGCGTGCAGTTGTTGCAATGGCAGGAAGAAGAACGCGTCAAAACGGCAAAACGGTTAGAAGACACCGACGGGCAGTTGCTCGCCAATGCCATATTTGAGCTGGCTGCCGTCAAAAGCCTCATTATGGATAACAGTGACATAGGTGTGGTAATGGCAGGCGTTGACGCGCTCCAACAAGAGTTGGAAGAAGGGTTAGCGAATCTGCGTTTTCTGATTGCGGATTTGGAGCCGGGAACGGTGCTGGGGAATTTTGGATTGGTAGCCGGGTTACGCCGCTATTTGGAAAAGTTTCAAACACACACCCATCTTTCCACCGAACTTCAAGTGGAAACGTTGGTTGAACCGCTCCCGTATATCATTGAGACAGCAATTTTCCGCGTGATACAAGAAGTGTTGTATAATGTTACCCAACATGCAAACGCCAGTTCCGTACACGTTACCGTCGCTGAAAAAGATGGCAACCTGCAATTCTCCGTCCGCGATGACGGCATAGGAATGTCTGCCAATTTAACCAACCATCCGCGACGTCAATTGGGACTGGTCAGCATCACTGAAATTGCCAACCTGCTACACGGCACTATTCAAATAAACAGCAAAGAAGCACGCTGGACAGAAGTTATTTTTTCTATCCCCTACCCCAGATTTTAACAGTATCGGTTGGGAGGCACACGATTTATGACAACCAGCATTATGCTCGTAGATGATCATCCATTGTTTCGCCAAGGATTACGCCGTGTGCTAGAAGCACAGGAAGATTTTGACGTTATCATGGAAGTTGCTGACGGCGAAGAAGCTTTGCGTTTGGCAAAACAACTCAACCCGGATGTCCTGTTGCTGGATATTAATTTGCCGCACTTAAATGGGCTGCAAATTACCCGCGAATTGAAACAATCGCATCCCAACATTGCCGTGATAATGCTGACCGCCTACCATGATGATGAGCAAATTTTCCATGCCATTCGAGCGGGTGCCGCTGCGTACTTTCCCAAAGATGTCACCCCCCGTCGATTGGTGGAGGCTATCCGGCAGGTCAGTCTGGGCAATTACGTCATCGATGATGCCGTGCTCGATCAACCGGAAGCCGCCAGTTGGATTTTGCAGCAATTTGACCATGTGGCGTATGTGGATGGCGAACCCAACCAAATGTTTGCCCCTCTTTCGCCACGAGAAATGGAAATTTTGCAGCATATTGCCAAGGGTGAAAGCAATAAAGAAGTTGCCTACGCACTGGGCATCAGCCGGCAAACCGTAAAAAATCATATGACCAGTATTTTGCGCAAGTTGGCAGTGAACGATAGAACTCAAGCTGCGTTATATGCCGTCAAACGTGGCTGGATTCGCTTGCAGGATGAAGAAGAAGCCGGTTAATCCGCCAAGGGGAATTTGATGGATGCGCAAACGTTAAATGAAGAAACACAACCCGAAACTTTTACGCAAGTTATTGAAAACGCCGAATCAGAGTACCAGCAAATTCAAAACGAAATGCGTGAAATTGCAATGCTGGTTCGGCAGAGCGCCGATGAAGTTGAAAAACTTTCGCAGCGCAACGCCCAAATCAGCAACAAATTGCGGTTGATGGAAAGTAACATCAGTACGATGTCCCGCGATGACATCCAAGAAATTTATCGCAGCGCGCAAGATACCCAAAGCCGGTTATTTATGATGCGCGGGCAGGTTGAGCAACTTCAGGGCAAACAGCAATATCTGGAACGGTACACCAACCACCTGCGACACATTATTGACAGCTATTATCAGCGCGACGCGGTAACGAGCGATAGCACATCCGGCACGGACTCCGGCAACATTACCACCGCCAGCAGCATGATGAACATTATCAACGCTCAAGAGCAAGAGCGTCTGCATTTGTCGCGCCAGTTGCACGATGGTCCCGCACAATCGCTCACAAACCTCATTCTGCAAGCCGAAATCGTCGAGCGATTGTTTGACCAAGATCCATCGCGCGCCCGAACTGAGCTGGGAACCCTGAAAGGCGCCGTCAACAAAACTTTCCAGAAGATACGCGAATACATCTTCCAGTTGCGTCCGATGATGCTGGATGATTTGGGCGCAATCCCCACTCTAAAGCAGTATGTGCAAGAATTTGAAAACAAGCACGAAAATCTGGCATGTAGTTTGCTGGTTTCCGGTGCAGAACGGCGACTGCCGACGCACATTGAAGTGACGCTTTTTCGCGTTATCCAAGCATTGCTCAACAATGTCGCCGATCATGCCCACGCCACCGAAGTTAGTACCAACATCGAACTCCACCTCGATCACATCGCCGCTACCGTCATCGACAATGGTGACGGATTTGACGTGGTAGAAGCTATGGCTGAAGCGCAAAAACAGAAACACATGGGCATTATCAGTATGCAGGAACAGATAACCATGCTTCATGGTAAAATCTCGTTTGACAGTCTGGCAGGACGCGGCACAACCGTATCATTGTGGTTACCCGTGGAATAATCGTCCCGGAGCCA
>CAYZQQ010000179.1:0-6849 GCA_964480075.1 uncultured Anaerolineaceae bacterium | reverse complement strand
CGGGGCTGACGACATCCAAATCGGCGCGAGTGGGCATTGTGGGCGGATTCCATTCGCTCTCGTTCCAGCCGCTCCCTTTAATCCAGCCATCGGCGGGGATTTCTGCGGCACGCGCCGCAACTCGCTGCTGTAATTCTGCCAGCGATTTTACGCCCGCCAATGCCACATCCAACCGGCTGAGCGACCAGTTGAAAAAGTGGATATGCGCATCGGTGAATCCGGGGAGCACCAGTTTCCCATTCAAATCGATGGTCTCAGTGCGGGCAAGCGCCAGCGCGCGGACATCCGTGTCGTTCCCCACCGTGAAAATCTTGCCGTCGCGCATAGCGATGGCAGAGGCATCGGGGTGTCCATAGATTTTGGCATTGAACAAAATTAAATTTGGCATAGAGCCTCCCACTGGTTTCAAGTCTCAAATCTCGGACAGTACAAATTACAACGCTTCAATACCCACCCTCACCCAAACAACCGTTTGATGGTGTGTTCTGCATAAATGATGCGCCGCGTGCCGGTGGACCCGCGCAGAATAATGGAATGGGTTTCAGCGCGGTCGCCCAAATAACTCACCCCTTTGAGTAACGGGCCATCGGTGATACCCGTGGCGACAAAAAACAAGTCATCATCTGTCACCAATTCGTGCTCGGTGAAGATTGTATGCGTATCCAACCCGGTTTGTTCAACCGCATGGCGTTCAGCGTCGCTTTGCGGGGCGAGCCGCGCCAGCACCGCGCCGCCCAGCGCATGCGCGGCACACGCCGCCATCATCCCTTCTGCCGCTCCACCGATTCCCATGAGCACATCTGCGCCGATATTCGGCTCCAGCGCCAGCAACGCGCCCAGAATATCGCCGTCGGCACGCAGCCACACCCGCGCGCCCGCCGCCCGAATTTCTTCCACCAAATCGGTATGCCGGTCGCGTTCCAGCATAAAAACTATCAAATCACGAATGGGTTTATTTTTTAGCCGCGAGATGAGCGCCAGCGTCCATGCGGCAGGCGCGTCCATCGCTTCCGGCACCATTTTTCTGCCAACGCCGCGGTCAACGACAATTTTTTCCATATACGCCGCCGGTTCCACCCGCAACATTGAACCGGCAGGGGCGACGACCGCCACCGCCACCGCCCCCGAACGTCCGTCCTTTAACAGCCGTGCGCCGTCGATGGGGTCAACCAGCACATCCATATCGGGGCCATACCCTGTGCCAACTTTTTTCCCACTATCCAACGGTGAATGGCGTCTAAGTTTGCTTTCTTCGCCTAAAATAACGCGCCCATTCATATCAAGCGTGTTGAGCGCTTCGAGCATTGCTTCGGCGGCGGCAGCATCCGCCTCGGCAGATTGCCCGCGTCCAATCCATCGCCCGGCGGTGAGCGCTGCCGCTTCGGTGACGCGCACCAAATCCAATCCTAAATTTCGCGGAGGATGATCTGTCATAGCTCTTCTCCTGTTTTTGTGACCGTATCCACTGCCAGCAAAAAACCGGCGGCTTCCCATGTCTGCATTCCATTTTTTAGAATGGTTATATTGTGCCAGCCGAATGCATCGAGAATTTGCGCCGCTTTGTGGCTGCGTCGCCCGGTGCGGCATACCAACACAATTGATGTATCGGCGGGTAACGCGGGACGCTCCGTCAAAAGTTTTCCCAGCGGATACAAATTTGCTTGCGGCACGTGGTCGCGAGCAAATTCTCGCGGTTCGCGCACATCCATCACATACAGTGGGGTATTGCCATGGAGGGCATCGTAAAGCTGCCGCGCCGATATTTTGGGAAACTCGGCGCGCGGCGAAGTGGGCAGCGTTAATTCATCAATGGGATATAACTGTTTGGGCAAGTTCTGACACTCGCCGAATACCCGCACTTCGCATTCGTAAATGCATATCGCGGGGTCAAGCACGTGATAGAAAATGTACGGAATAGCGGTATCATCGGTAAGAAAATGGTCTGCACCCAGAAACTCGTAAAAACCGGTATCGTGCATCAACGCCAGCACCGGCGGTTGTACCCGCACCATGTACACATCGCCGCCCCGGTCACGGTAGATTTGTACAACACTCTCCAGCGCGTTAATGCCGCTAAAATCGCACTGATTAACGCTGCGCATCCTCAGTAGCAAATAGCGTTGGTGCGGATTTTGCTGCAGATGGGCATAAATGGCTTCTTCCACATGATGCACGGCACCGAAATATAAATCGCCCAGCACATCGATGGTTGCCAACTGCGGGCATACGGGTTTATCGGGTTGAAAGGCGAAATGATGGAATCCCGGTTCGGGAACCACCGGCACCACACGCGGCACACTGGTTCTCATCACATACATGGCAAACGATAGAAATACTCCCAACAGCACCGCAAATTCCAACCGCAGAAAGAGCGTTCCGGAAAAAGTAATGAGCATTATCAGCGCATCATCGCGCGCGCCGCGCCAAATTCGCCATATCTCGACACGGTCAATCAACCCGTATGCCGCCAGAATCAACACCCCGGCGACCGCAGAACGCGGCAGAAACGCCACCCACGGCGCCAAAATCAGTACTGCCAGCACCACAAAAATCGCCGAGAATATCGCGGTCATGCGCGTTTTCGCCCCCAAACGCAAACTCACCGCCGACCGTGAAAACGATCCGGCGCCGGGATAGCCGGAAAAAAAGCCAATCATCACATTGGCTATCCCCTGCCCGATAAATTCTTGATTGCTGTCGATGCGCTGTTTGGTTTGCGCCGCTAGTGAGCGCGTAATCGCTGTATCGGAAACCAAGCTGATGGTTCCCACTGCCAGCGCCCCGGCTGATAAATTAGAAACTAAATCGAGCGAAATATGACTCCACAGTTTTTGAAATGGTGGCAAATGCTGCGGCAGGTCTCCAACCACTGCCACGCCCAGCGTATCCCAGTGCGTCAGCACCCCCAGCGCCGATACCACCACCAGCACAATCGGCGTGCCGGGAATATTCGGTTTCAGCTTTCGAAATATGACCAGAAAAACCATTGTGCTCACGCCGATAATTGCCGTGAGCGGGTGTATTTCGGAAATGTGCGCCGCCGCCCGTTGCAGCGTTACCAACACACTGCCGCTGGGATAGCTCATCCCCAGCAGATAGCGAATCTGGCTGGCGGCGATGAGTACGCCCGCTCCGGCGGTAAATCCGACTACCACCGAGCGCGACACAAAATTTACCAGCGCGCCGAGCCGCGCCACTCCCAGCGCCAGCTGAAACACTCCCACCATCACCGCCAAAATACCCGCTGCCAGCAGATACTCCGGCGAGCCCGGGATTGCGGATCCAATCAACACCGAAAAAACCAGCAGTGACACCGGGTTATTTGTACCCGTGTGTAACTGGTTGGATGATCCCCACAGTGAGCCGAACAGCGCCCCGACAATCGCCGTGTACAGTCCGGTGGTAGCGGGCAGTTCCGCCAGCAGTGCTGCGGCGATACTCTGCGGCAGCACGATAATCGCCAGAGTGAACCCTGCAATCAAATCGGGGCGCAGATACTGCGGATTGTAGGTTCGAAATAGCTCAACGGGTTGGGCAAAATAGTGGGATATCTGCCAGAAATTTCTATTGAGTTGTGCCGTCCAAGTTCGGGTGATTGTCTTTTCTGCCTGCATATTGCCTTTGGGAAACTCATATCCGTATGGTTTTGTCCGGTAAAATATTGTACCACATTTGCAGCAATCTATAAATATCGGGCATAAATCGGACACGGCGGTGCCGGGCGGAGTCATTTTGCAAGATTTTTAGGGAAGCGTGGAGAATTATTGCCCTCCGAGCATGTCCAGCACCAGCGGCACATTCACCGCCGAAATTCGCCCCGATTGCGCGGCGACATAGCGCACGGTTTGCTCGTAGAGTGACCACACGGCGGCTTGTTCCTCCGCCGAAAGGAGCGGGGCGCGGGCGGTAGTGTCCCACGGCGGACGTTTCCCGCTCCCCAAATAGACTATCGTCCATGCGGACTGGGTGGCGAAAAAGTTGTTGTCGTGCATTTTGACACCCACGAATGCGGGCGAATTGCCTGCCGCCGATTCCGCCTGCGCCAGCGCGCCTTCAAACGCCGCACCCGCATCCTGCCCGACATGCTCAAAGAGCCGATAATCGGCGTGTTCCGGGCGGACGGGCAAGCCGTTGTTCATATCGCCCAAATTGAGCGTTTTGCCGTGCGTGAGCGTCATTTGCGCACCGAGGTCACGGTACACCCCCACCAGCACCGCAGCCGTGGCGGGGTTGCCGGTGACCGCCGAGGCGGCATATGGCGGATAGCCCACCAAATTGGCAACCTGCTGATAGCCACCCGGTGCATCGGTGGTTTCGCCCGTCACAGGGTCAACGGCATGCGTTTCATAGCGCAAAATCGTGTCGTACAATTCGGTGTCCGACATATCTTTCAGACCGAGCCAGTCGTACCCGTTGGCATACGGGCGCGGCGGGCGAAAATGGTACGACACCGCCACCACCGGCGATGTTTTCAGCCGTTCCAGCAGATCGGGATATTGGTCGGCATAAATTTGCGCCATTTCATCCGTCAGATAGATGTCCACCGGTACGCCGGTTTCTTCATGCAGGCTGATGATTTTGTCCACCAGCGCGGCGGATTCGGCGGGATAGCTGAAATCCTGCACATTGATGGAAAAGAGTGCATACGCTTCCGCATCCGGCGCGGCGGGCGCGGGCGACACGACCGGCGCGGGCGGTGGCGTCGGGGCGGCAGTGGCAGCCCGCGGCGCGTCCGATGGCGGGCGCAATCGCGCGGGTTTGAAGGACCACGCCGTGCCGGAGCAGGTGTTCAAACAGCCAATTTCGAGCAGTAAATCATACGTGACGGGCATAGCTTGGGTGGCGGGCAACGTCACGGCGGCAACGGGTGTTCCGGCAAAGTCGGCGGCGTAAATGGTTGCCAGTCCGTACAGCAATTGCGCTGCGGTGATGTCGCCCGCAAAGGTAGGATAGGTTGGCTGCACCATCGCGTTGGGCGTGGTTTGCCACGGCTGGTCGGGCGCAAATTTCGGCGCGAGTTCTGCCGCCAGCGAAACCAGTTCATCCCGCGTGAGCACAATTTCCTTTTCCGCATTGACGGGTTGGAGCGGCCCATACGCGGTGGGCAGCGACAATTCCGCCCCTGTCGGGTGATCATCCCCAAAAGAAAGCGCCAGCAGCGCGAAAAGGTCACGCAGGGAATAAAAATCCGCGCCGTCGCTCACCCAGTCGGGCGGGCGGTTTGTCCAGTTGAGCAATGCCCAGCGCGCCAGCGCATCCAGTTTTTCGGGGGAAATAACCCAGTATTCGGGCGGCGCAACCATCGAAATGACCGCCGCACTGTTCACGAACCGCGAACCGGGGTTGGCGGGCAGCACATCATCCAACAGATGGATGAGGGTATCGCTGCTCATCTGGTATTTCTGCTCTTTCTGCCGGGTGGAATTGAGCCATTCCGGCGGCAATGCGGGCGAATCCGCATGCACATAGCCGTATCTGGTGGGGCTGGTGCCGGATTTGGTGTACAAGAATTTGGACGCGAGACCGGTTAAAATAACGTTCGGACGCGAACGATTCATGCCGCCAAGCATGGCATCCGCCAATTGCGGACCTTTGATGGGGTCGATGCCGCTGGGGCCGTCGATGGGATTGCCGCCATTCATTTTAATGAAATTATCCGCCCAGAAAACAGAGCCGGATGTGTCGGCAGCCGGAGCAAGCCGCGCCATCAGTTCGCCCGCAATCTCGCGGTGTCCATTTTCCACAAACGCGCCATGGTCGGGATATCCATATCCCAGCAGCAAATCGGGGCGAATGCTAAGCGCGGCGTGGGTGGTGGGGCCGCCTTGATACCCTGTATCGGATTGCAGGAAAATCCCGCTGGCAGCCTGCACATCACCGAAATTATTTTGCACGGCATACATGCCGCCGCCAGTCGGTGCGACACACCCGCCGCGCACGGGGTCTTTTTCGCAACCAAGCCAATTGACCATGCCGGAAACTAAATCCTCCCACGGAGTAGAATCGGTAAAACTCTTTTGCGGTCGATTCACATAGGTGGCGTCGTGGTGTTCGTGAAAGCCAAATTCCACTACACCGGACTTATTTGCTGCGCGGAGCAAATCGAGTACGCCGGTTTGCGGGTTGCGGTCAGTCACGGTTTTCGCATCCGACCCCTGAAACATGATGGTCCACACCAAATGCGCATCGGGGTGCGATGCCGCCAGCGACTGCACTTCGGGCACAAAACGGGTGTAGCGTTCCTCGCTCAATTCGTGATTGAACTGGTCTTCGGTATGGGTGAACAGAAAAAAGTAGAGCGGTTGCGTGCCGCTGGCAGCAGTGTTCAGTGGCGGAACGGGCGCGGGGATAAAATCGGAGGCGGAGGCGGGTGCGGGGGATATCGCGGGTTTTTCCAGCGGGATGGTGGCGGTGGGCGGCGGAGGCGGCGGAGATGGCGCGGCAGGGTGCGCAGCGTTGCAATCGGCAGGGCAGTTTTGGGTGTTTTCACGCCCGCCGCACGTGCCGTCACCGCATTTTTTGCCGGGCGCGACTTTCGCTACGGTAGGCGCGGGCGCAGACGTTGCAACCGCGGTGGTCGGCATCGGCGGGGAAGTTTTCGCCACGGGCGTCTTCGGTGTGCCGCTCGAACAAGCTGCCAAAATCGACAATAGCGGGATAAAGAAAAAAATAGCGCGTTTCATCAGTTTGCCTCCTGCAAAACTTAAAGGCTCATTAAACAGTAAACAGTGTTCTAGAAAAGTATCGGCAATTTCGGTAAAAACTTAAATCAAATTTGTAAAATCTTTGGTAACCGTCAGCAATTCCCGATGTGGAAATTTGTAAGAATATCGGTTATACTAAAGTCAA
>CAYZQQ010000178.1:0-6849 GCA_964480075.1 uncultured Anaerolineaceae bacterium | reverse complement strand
GCCCAGCGTGGCTTTTAGAGAATCCAGTTCGGTGGGGGTGAAGGTGATATTTTCCAGCACGATGATGTTGGGCGTTACCCCACGGCGGAGGAAACGGCGGTCTTTGGCGCGGGCTTTCATCGTCAGCGCAAATGCCGCCAGTGCGCCGGCGCGCGCGTCAATTTCTATGCCGGTGAGATTCTTTTGCAGAATCAAGCGCGGAATTTCGATGGGGTCGTAGCCTTCTTCGGCGTAAATTTCGTAGAGCAAATCGAAGGCATAGGTGAGCATATGCCCGGAGCCGCAGGCGGGGTCGCACAGGCGGATGTCTTCGGGGGAGGTGATTTTTATTCCTCGATACGCCGTCGCTTCGCTCTCGTCCTCACCCTTCGATACGCCCTGCGGGCTACTCAGGGTGATTTCATCCTGAGCTTGTCGAAGGGTGAGGGTGTCATCCTGCCCTTCGATACGCGCTGGCGCGCTACTCAGGGTGATTGAGTCATCCTGAGTAGGGTCGACCGCAGGGAGAGCCGTATCGAAGGGTGACTCATCCGCCGGGATGTAATATTCCATTTTTTCCGCCAAACGGGAGTGGGGATGGTTCAGCAGCCATAATCGCCCCAATGAATTTTCGACCAAATAGCGCACAATCCAATGCGGGGTAAAAAGTTGGGTCACAGCGGGGATGTCTGCGGTGGGCACGGCGGTTTTGCGCGCCATCACTTCGTCTTTGCGCTCGGAGATGTAATATTGGTACAGCCAGCCGATGACTTCGACATTTTGGCAGGTTTCGGGGATGAGCGCGTCGCGCACGGCATGCAAAATTGAATTTTCGGAGAGCAGGTCGGCGGGCAAAAGCAGTTCGGTATAATCTTCAATTTTTTCAAAGAGGAAGGGCATATCGGCGTGGCGGGCGTTGCAGGTTGCCACCAACAGCAGGCGATAGGCTTCTTGCTGGGGATGGGCGGCGGGCAGTTGTCCGGTCAGCAGATCGTGAACGCGCCGGTGGTCAACGGGCAGGGTATCGTCGATGATACCCTGTTTCGCGTCTGCCAGAATTTCGGGCTGGGTATGCCCTTCGATGGGAGAGACAACGCGCACGCGGTTATAGCCGTTCACATCCATAAAACGCAGGGCGATGAAACGATTGAACCAGGTGTATGCCACGCGATCAATGACAATTTCTTTGGAAGCGCGGGCGATTTTGGCGTGCAGTTCGGTGATGGCGTCTTTTTGCTCGCGGAGTTCGGCGCTGTCGGTGTGCAGCACTTGCTCCAATCGCGCGGCGATTTGGCGGCGCAAGGTGCGGCGCGCTGTTTGTGCGAATGATTTCAGGTCGGTCATGGTTTCCTCGCTGTGGTGGGGTCGTTTAGAGTCGAATTCGTTTTCCGCGTTCAATTTCCGCCAGCATGGCGCGTTTCAATTCAGTCAGATAGGCGTCCACATCGGCGGCATCGGCTAAATAGGCTTGGGAGAAATTCACGCTCAGTGCGGTTTTGGCAACATATTCCACCGGCTGTTCCCGCACGGCGGAACCTTCCGGTGGGGCGTTCTGTTCCTGTGCCCACTGCGTGACTTGAGTCATCAACCGAGCGTATTCGCCATTTTCAAATTGTCGGCGTGTGTCGCGGATGAGTGCAATATTGGTTTCATCGGTAATGCGCCGTCGGACATGTTCAAAGGGGGTTGATACCGCTGTTTGTTTTTCAGCCGGCAGTTGCCCGTACTCTGCCATGGCTTGCAATTTTTGTTTCAGTGCTTCAACCTCGGTTGCAGCTGTGGCGCGTTCTACCGCCACCGCTTGTTCAATCTCCGTTGCCAGCGTTGCCATCTGTCGTTTGGCATCGCGCATTTTATTGCCCCGATAACACTGCGGGTCTGCCAAAATAGCGTGCAATTGCCGGGCGGTATCGCTATGCAGTACGATGAAGTTCGATTTTTCATGCTGTAAAAAGCGGCTCACTTCATCGTAAATGATCTTGCCCTCCCCGTTCATAAAGCGGCGGATGGGGTCAAAGAGCGATTCTTTCCAATCGGAAAGGCGGTCTTCATTTTTAGATAAATCACCCAGGAAATAATCATACGATTTTTTGGTGAGTTGCCGTAATTCAGTCAGCAGTTCATCCAGCACACTTAAAAACGGATATTGTGCTTTTTTATCTGCAAATTTTTGCAATTCTGCAACCAGCCCCGTAAACGCTGCGATGGTCTCTTCTCCCAGCGCGCGCGGCTCGGTTGCACCCGGTGGGCTATCAAAGAAGTCGCCGAAGAAATTTTTCAACCTGCGCACCTGCGAGGCGGAGTATTCCGTTTGCGGGGTCAGCATAACATTCGAATAGCCGTGCGTGGTTTTCAGCGCGCTTTCCAAGGCTCGCCCGCTCAAAATATTGCTGTCGGCGCGCACTTCCACCTTTTCGCGGGCGCACAACTTCGCCAACATACACTGAATTGCCGCCAACGACCAGCCGAACGGCCTGCGGCTGAAATAGTCTGCCACGGTTTTTATTGTAACCCGCAATGCCTGTTTCGAAATCCCTCGAATGTAGGTCAGCATTTCAATTTCCGGTTCGCTCATCGCCGTATCACCGCTCAAAAAACCACCCTGCGGCGGGTTCAAAAATGTGCTGATTTGATTTTCGGAATATGAGACACCGCGCAGCATTTTCAGGTTGGGGTATGTGCGGGCCACCAGTTTCGCGAAGCCGCGGGCAATCCGTGTGCGCGGGTCGCCCGGCGCAATGTCATCCACCTTTTCCCCGCTGATGAACATATCCGCCCGGCTGACCAGTTCCTGCACCCGCTGACAAAGTTGCTCCATGCGATCTTGGTTTTGGCGGCCCTTATTCTGTAAAATCACCTGCGCCGAGGGCGGCAGTGCGGTTGACTGGGTCTGTTTGATGTATTTTTCGGTCTGTTTGTATAGGGCTAAATCGCGCATCATTCGGTCGTCGGGCGGGAGCACAATCATCAATTCTGCTTTACCCATCGAATGGGCTTGCAACTGGGCTGTATTATCGTGAAGTTCATAAAACGGACTGACAAAATGGATGGTTAACTCATAATCCCGTCCAATCAACCGGTCATCCAGTTTTTTGCTGAATTGAAAATCCTGCTTGGTTTCATCGTGGCGAATTTTCGTATCCCGCACGACATCCGTAAACAGCAGGTCTGACAATTCGTTGGCGATATCCAGGGTATCAATGTCGGTGTGTTTGATTTCCTGCTCAATGTCTTTTTCTTCGTCGGTTAAAAATTCATAGACATCGCCATTGCGCTGTATATATGTTTGCTGCTCCAGCAAATCCAGCGCCCGTTCAATATGGGTGCGCAACGCGCGAACATCGGTATCAAACCGGTCGAGCATCAGAATACGAATGTTGTGGGCGGTTGCCTTGAAGGGCTTGACATATTTCACCAGAAACAGTGCTTTCAAAACGCGGACCGCAAACGGATCACCGAGGTGTTCCTCCGCCACACGAATGGCACTCTGAATTTGCGATTTGAGCGTATCGCGAATCCCCTCATACATCAGGTCGAATGTTGCCAGTTCACCGACCTGATTATTCGCCAGTTTTTTGACAACTTCCTGAAAAACCCCCAGCATTGATCGTTCACCGACCGAGCTGTGACGGCCCTCAAATGCGTTGTGCGTCGAAAGATTTTCGATGGCAGATTGGAACAACGTGAACTGGTACGGCAGGAATGGATAGCCGTCAACAAAGTCAGACTGCCCGGAGAACCCCCGGTAATTGACAGAATTGTCGGTGAATGACAGCAGCGTGCCGAAGTTGTTTTTCTGCGCGGTATAAATCTCTGCCAACAGGTTCTGGCCGGTGGTAGTTTTTTCCAGCAGCCGTTTCTTGATTACTTCATCCACATTCCGGCTGGTCAGTTTCATTCGGGTGGCGAAACGGGCCTGAATTTTGCTGAAGTCATTCCCTTGTCGCTTATCCATCTCCCCCAGCACCGTAATCATATCCTCTTGCGCGGTTACCAGCACCCACGCCCGTCCACGGCACTTGGTCGCCAGGCTTTCGGCAATAGTTTGCAGATTGGTCATCAGTTTGATGTTATCCGCAATGAACTGTCCGACCTCATCCACCAAGAAATTCAGTCGGAAACCGGCAGGCTGTTTCTCAATATACTTTCGCACCATTTCCGCAAAATCTTCAATCGACATTTTGTAGTCGATTCGGTATTTATCCACAATTCCGGCAACAGCAGCCTCGTCCGTACCCGAAACATGGGCATACGCCCGGGCAATATTCGCATTTTCCAAAACAGCCAGTTCTCGCCCTTCAGTCCAATCTCTTCCGGCAATCTCTCGATATGTTTGTTTGAATGCTTCAAGTAATCCACGGTCATCCAGATCACGCTCAAATTGCGCCACGTACCCGTGCTTGCCGTAATAACCGCACGCTTCGTTGAAAACCTTCACAAATACCGTCAGCAGGGCATCTGTTTCGGCTTTGCTGATGTTGTCTGCTTTCTGGTCAATATTAA
Source organism: uncultured Anaerolineaceae bacterium (assembly GCA_964480075.1). GTDB lineage: Bacteria > Chloroflexota > Anaerolineae > 4572-78 > 4572-78 > JANTHQ01. Next base: position 2,367 of record CAYZQQ010000178.1, on the reverse strand, counting down.
AAAGGATACTGCGGGACGGTATCGCTACCGCTTTGCGCAGTTCAGCTTGTAAGTAGGCATTGTCGGTACACTTTGGTAGAAAATAATCAAGCGCTGCCTGCCCGCCGACCATCTGATTTTCTAGCAATAGCGCCAGCATTTTTAACAAGTGCGATTTACCCGAACCAAAAAAGCCGGATATCCACACCCCGTTGGTGCCGTGATAGTTATTGTAAGCCTCCAAAAATACTTCCAGCCGCTTTGAAATTTCACCGGTCAGCACATATTCTTCAATTTCAACCTGCAGCCCATCCATATCGTCAGCTTTGATGACACCTTCAATATTGCGGTCAATTTTCTTGGTAAAAATCTGATGCAGATTCATGGCAGTTATCCTCGCTACACGTGTGTGTGGTAAATATTGAAGGCACGGTAATATTTGTCATCTTGCAATTTGCCAAACAAATCCAATGAAGAACCCTTGTCCGGGGAATGGGTATATTCTCCGGGAAAGAACATAACGGTCGGGTGGTTTTTGGCAACCCGCTGCAAATTATTCAAAACAGTATGGGAACGGATATAGGGGAACACTTCACCCACGCCGGTAATGAACAAAATATCAAATGTTGCGTTCTCCATTTTCGCCGCCATTGCCGGAACCAGATGTTGTTCGGGGTCAAGTACCCCCTGCAATAATTCCTTGAGCTGGCCTTTGGCTAACGATGTTTCAGATTGCAATATCCTGTCCCAAATATCGCGTTCCCTTAACAGTTCAATTGACAGGTCATAGAGATTTATGGTTAAAATGTGCGTGCCACCGTTTTCCAGTGCGTTAGTTAGCCGGTTCACCAATTTCTCCATTTCCGGTGCCCGGCGCACTTCAAACGGACAGATGAAAAAGGGAATTTCATTCCCCAGTCCCTGCATATTCAAAAACCGTCGGCTGCTCATCACCTTCAGCAGATGTTCAAATTTCTCTTTTTCGTCCCGTGGTTTCATCAATATTTACTCCAATGTCGTCGAAATGGTTGCCGGGAACCATGTCGCTATATCCGGCAACTCATCGGAAAACTCATTTAGCACCCGCTGAGAGGCCAATACCGGGGTGATGATATTTTCAGCCGACAAAAACTCGGCTTCCCGCAGTATATGAAACACAACCTGCCGAAGTTTTGTGCGGGTTGTAGCGGATATCTGCCGCAGTTCGTCATGCCAGTCTGCCTTCCGGTTGAAAAACACTTCATAGTCGAAATCCGTCAACATATAGCTCATGCCTAAATATTTTTCATGCAAAACTTCCTGAGCAAAGTCTCGAATGAACGCATATTTTCTGCATACCGCTATCCACAGAATATGACGTTTTTCTTGCGGCGTGCCCTCAACCAGCAGCGTCAACTGGTTGTCCCTCAATCCACGTAATCGCAGTGCCAGTTCATGATATATGCGCAATGCGCTTTTCTGTTTTCGCGTTTGCAAAAGGTTTTCTGCCAAAACCCGTTCTTTCACTGCTTCCCAGTCACCTGATCGATTATAAGCTTCAGCTATCCGGACCGAGCGTGCCACAGAGAGGCCGGCTGCAGTAAACGACAACAAATACTTCCCCGAATCCATTCTTTACCTCAACAAAAAAACCGCTCTTGACCGAGCGGTGGGAGTGTGATACGATGTTTCTGTACCTGACCACTGCCTTGGTCGGGAAATGTGTCGCCCCGATGTTTACCCATCGGGGCGATTTTTTATGCTACATATATATTATAACAAATTTTTTCAGATTTGCACGAGGAATATTGAAATTTATCAGACGAGTTTTGAGGCAATGATTAATGTTGCTGTATCTCCAACTGACCGGTGTAAATCAGCTCCGGCGTCACGATCTCACTATATAGATACAAAATCATTATAGCCCAGATTAGCTGGATGGTGGACAGGATCGCTGCGTAAAATGTTGCGGTTATTGCCGCATCAGCCCAAATAAACATTGCAACGGTTACAAATTCCCATTATCGCAAATTTCGTCAACCGCCGGTTCCGCACCACTAGGTAGTTTTCCAAAAGTGGCTCCCAGCCAACCCGATCTGCCAGTTTTGAAATCGTTTTTTGACATGTCGATATGTGGCGGGTTTTGGAAAAAATCCAAAAAATTTTGAAAAATAGGTCCAGGTACGCCATACAGATTGTTGCCATTCGGGCGCTGAACAATAAACTAGTATTGATTTTTTCCAGTTGAAGCGTTAATTGATCGCCGTTTCCCCAAATTACCTGTGATAATGTGTATTGATGATATACTCGCCACGGTCATAAAGTAACCTTTTGAAAGGTTTGAAACTTGAGAGTTATACTCGGCACGGTCATAGACGCATATTTACACGGACGGTAGATTGTAGGCAT
>CAYZQQ010000177.1:0-6870 GCA_964480075.1 uncultured Anaerolineaceae bacterium | reverse complement strand
GTGGCTTCACGGCTGGAAAGTGTGTCCGAGCGGGGCGAAATTTTGGTCAGTCAGGATACATACTATCTCACCCAACGACTGTTTACCTTTGCCTCCCGCCAGCCGGTTTTGGTAAAAGGCAAACGCCAGCCGTTGATTGTTTATCAGTTGCAAGCCGTCAAACGATTGCACGCCAAACGAGGGATTGCCGGGCTGCGCGCAGCAATGGTGGGTCGGCGCGAACAATTCTTGCTGTTGCAACAGCAAATCGCCGCATTGCAGCACGGCGAAGGCGGCATCACGGTGGTGGTCGGCGAAGCGGGGCTGGGCAAATCACGATTGGTTTCGGAGGCACGGCAGCAACTTCCCGCCGATGCTGACCTGTTATGGTTGGAGGGGCGCGGGCTATCGTACCGGCAGAACCAAAGCTATCGTCTCATTATCGAAATTTTCCGTGAATATCTTCAGGTGAGTCCGGAAACACCCACTGATGTGGTTTGGCAAAACCTGCAAGCCACCGGGAATGAACTATTTGGCGACCGCACCGCCGAAATTGTGCCATATTTGGGAATGCTCATCGGTGCGAAACTTGACGAAAAAACAATGCAGTCAATGCCGCTATCGGACACGCAAGTGTTGCAGCAGCGCATGTTTGGGGCGGTGGGGGCGTGGGCTGAAGCTGTTTCGGCGCGCCAACCGCTGGTGCTGGTGTTTGAAGACCTCCATTGGGCAGATAGCAGTTCGCTGCAATTGCTGGATTATCTGCTTGACCTGACCGGGCATCTGCCGTTGCGCCTCATTTGCATCACCCGCCCGGAAAAAGAAACACCTTTTTGGCAGGTGAAAGAACATGCCGCCGAAACTTTCCCCGCGCAATACAGCGAAATTCTGCTCGACCCGCTGACCGCTTCTCAGAGCCGGTCGCTGGTTGATAGCCTGTTGCATGTGGAAGATTTACCCGACCCGCTGGAGAATCTCATTCTCAATCGTGCCGAGGGCAATCCATTATTTGTGGAAGAAGTGTTGCGCAGTTTAATTGAAGATGGCACCATCGTGCAGAAAAACAGCCATTGGGTGGTGGCGCGTTCGGCGGTGGATATTGACATTCCGGAAACGCTGACCGGCGTGCTCACCGCCCGCATCGACCGGCTTGACGAGCGCGAAAAACGGCTGTTGCAAATTGCATCGGTCATCGGGCGGGTGTTCAGCCGCACGGTGCTCAAAGCAGTGGCGGAAGATGTCGCCACGGATGCCAGCGGGTTTGAAGCTTTATTGGACGATTTGGTGGATGCAGAACTCATCCGCGAGCGTGCTGCCTCCGGCGACCGCGAATATATTTTTAAGCATGTGCTCACGTACGAAACCGCATACAACACCCTGCTCATCCAGCAGCGACGCATTTACCACAAGCGCATCGCCGATAATATGGCGCCATTATACTATTTGCGCGGCGAAGAATATGCCAGCATTGTGGCGCATCATTATGCGCAGGGCGAGGTGTGGGACCGCGCGCTCACATACCAAATTCGCGCCGCCGAAGCTGCCAAATCCACCTTTGACAACAAAACCGCCATCGAATTTTACACCAAGGCATTGTCCACCGCACTGTTGGCAACCGATTTGGAACCGGATATCCTGCCGAAAATTCACGACGGGCGCGGTAGAATCTTAAAACGGATGGGGCGGGTGGATGAAGCCCGCGCCGATTTTGAACAGGCGCTCGCGCTGGCAAAAGCGAACCAAAACCTGCTCATTCAAATGCGGGTGCTGGCAGAACTGGGCAATATCTACGCCGGATACCATAAATTTACCCATGCCCAGCCGTATTTTGAGCAGGCGTTGAGCATCGCCCGAAAATCAAACGACAAGCTGGGGTTGGTGGACACGCTCAACCAACTCGGCGAATTTAAATTCAACATGGGACAACTCACCGAAGCCAGCGCCTATTATCATGAGGCGCTGGAAACTGCTCAGGAACTGCGGAACACGCCGCGCATCACCAGCTGCAAAGATGGGTTGGCGGCAGTTATTCTCTATCAGGGCGAAATTAACGCCGGCATCGAACGGCTGGAAGCCGTCGCCGGCACATGGCGGGACATCGGCAATTATCAGGGATTGATGAAAACTTATGGCTGGCTGGCGACGGCATATCATTGGCTGGCAGATTATCAGCGCAGCGACCAAATTTGCCGTGAAGCTGCCGACCTTCAGGAACGCACCGGCGATTTAAATTGGGCGCCAACCTTTAGCTATTGCAATGCTCAAAACGCACTGGTGCAGGGTGAATTTTCGCTGGCATCCGACCGGTTCACCGAAGCGACCGTCATTTCCACCCAATTAACCAACAGTGTGTGGCAGGCGATGGGATTGCTGGGTACGGCAACCTACCATTTGGTGCTCGGAAATATACAAGCCGCCGAAATCGCCATTGACCAAGCGGTCGCGCTGGCAGAGAGCACCGGGTCGCCGGTGTGGGCAAGCCGTGCCCGGCGCATGGCTGGGGTGTCGCAGCGGGTGCAGGGTAATTTTGCCAAAGCCGGGTCAATATTGCAGACCGAATTTAATGAGATGCACCGGCTCGGATTTGCCGCCGACCAGGTGGAAATCCTCACCGAATTGCTGTCAACACAATTGGCGGCGGGCGAATGGGACAAAGTCGCCGGGCAAATTACCCAATTGATTGCGCTCATCATCCCCAGCAATATGAAAGCCTACCATGCCGAAACACTGGGCATCTCGGCGGAACTGGCGGCGCACAACAAACAGTTTGAACACGCTATCACCCTCCTGCTGCAGGGGCGTGACATCGCTCAAAATGCCCGGCACAAATTACTGGAAATTGAAATTGAGCTGGCGATGATTGCCCCGTTTTTGGCGCTGAACCGTGTGCCGCATGCGCAGGAAAGTTTTTCACGCGCCGAAACATTGTTGCAGCGCGTGGCACATTCCGCGCCCGACAGCGCCCAGCAGAAAATATTTTTGGCAGAATCACCCTTGGCACAGCGACTCAATCGTGCCGCTCAACAATTGAACCGGTCATGACGATGGAGTTAACTGAACGGGTGGCGGCGTTTTGCCGCGAAACCCGGCTACTGAAACCGAATGAAACGCTGGTGGTGGCAGTGTCCGGCGGGGCCGATTCGCTGTGTATGCTCAACATTTTACGACAGCTTGCCCCCGCGCTGAACCTGAAATTGCATGTGGCGCACCTCAACCATCAATTGCGCGGCGATGCCGCTATTGCCGATGCCGACTTTGTTCGCCAACTTGCGCGAGGCTGGCAACTGCCCCATACCATCGGCACAGCGGACGTGGCTGCGTTGGCGCATCAGCAGAAAACCAGTGTGGAAGATGCCGCTCGCACGGCGCGGTATACCTTTTTGCAGCAGGTCGCGCATAAACGTCACGCCGGAAAAATCGCCGTGGGACACAACGCCGATGACCAGTCTGAAACGGTGCTGCTCCATTTTTTGCACGGAGCGGGATTGGATGGCTTGCGCGGTATGCTGCCCATTGCACCATTCCCGCTGGGTGGCGGAACGCTGACCCTCATTCGCCCGCTGCTGGACATTCCCCGTGCGGAAATTGAATCCTACTGCCGCGCCGAAAACCTGCATTTCCGCACCGATGCCACCAACCGCGATGAACAGTATACCCGCAATCGGGTGCGTCATTCACTGTTGCCGGCGCTGGAAACATTCAACCCCAATATTCGAGCAGCACTGCGCCGTACCGCCGCGCTGATGCAATCGGATTTTTCGCTGGTTGAACGGGAAGCTGACCGCGCATGGCAATTTGTGGTGAAAGAAGAGCCGCCGCACGCCATTATTTTCGACCGGGACGATTGGCAATCATTGCCGGCAGGGGCACAAGCGCGGGTTTTGCGCCGGGCAGTGCAGCACCTGTCCGGTGATGCGGGGGACATAGAACATCGGCATATCACCGGAGCGCAATCCTTTTTAAAGGAAAAGAATACCGGCGCCGTGATGACCCTGCCCAAAAAACTGACGCTGCGAATGGGGTATGTGGATGCCACGCTGGCAACCCCCGCTTATCGGGTGCCGCCGCCGGATATGCCGCTGTTACCCCCCGATGCCACGGTGACGCTGATTGTGCCGGGCAAAACGCCGCTCCCCGATAGCCGCTGGATGGTGCGTGCCGCACTGCTTGATGCGGCAACCGTTTCTCCCGAAAAATTGCGCCGACAGCATCCGTGGCAGGCGTTTTTCGATGCCGATTGCATCGGGCGACCATCACTGCGCCCCCGCCGCCCCGGCGATACATTTTCGCCATTTGGGTTGGATGGACGCCGGCAGCGATTGAAAAAATTTATGATTGACCGCAAAATTCGTGCGTCACTGCGAAATCGTATTCCGCTGCTGGTCGCAGAAAATGGCGAAATCTGCTGGGTGTGCGGCTGGCGCACCGCGCATCCGTGCCGCGTTACGGCAGATACCTCACGGGTATTGCAAATAACCTTCCAACGTTGATTTTTGTTCGGTACATGTTATAATCATTGAGACTGAAAAACCACTGCAAGCGAGATACTTTTCCGATGACAAAAATTATTTTTATGGGAACGCCGGCGTTTGCTGTCCCATCGCTAATGGCATTGATAAAAAACTATACCGTTGCGGCTGTGGTTACCCAGCCCGACCGACCGCAGGGACGTGGGCGAAAACTCATCCCCTCTCCGGTGAAAGAAGCGGCGCTAACGGCTGGCGTGCCGGTGCTGCAACCCATAACGCTAAAAGACCCCGCCGCTGTTGCCGAACTTGCCGCGCTAAAACCTGATGTAATTGTGGTAGCCGCCTTCGGGCAGATTTTGCGCCCGGATGTGCTGGAAATGCCGCCGTATGGCTGTATCAACATTCATGCGTCGCTGTTACCGCGCTGGCGCGGTGCGGCGCCCGTCGCTGCCGCCATCCGTGCCGGCGACGCCGAAACGGGCGTCACGCTGATGAAAATGGATGAAGGACTGGACACCGGCGACATCATTCACGCCCGTGCTATCTCCATTCGCGCCGACCATACCCGCGCATCGCTCACAATGGAACTGGCGCAACTCGGAGCGGATTTATTGCGGGACACGCTGCCCGATTGGCTGGCGGTCAACATTATGCTCCAACCGCAGCATAATGCGTTGGCGACCGTCGCCCCGCGCATCAAAAAAGAAGCAGGGCATATCGACTGGCGGCAATCGGCGGTGGAAATTGAACGGTTGACCCGTGCCTTCCATCCGTGGCCCGGTGCGTTTTCGCTGTGGAACGATGCCCGCATCAAAATTATTTCGGCAAGGGTGGTAGAAAAGGCAACTGCCCAACCGGGAGTTATTTTCAAATTCGATGACCGCATCGCGGTGGGAACGGGACGCGGCGCGCTGGTGCTGGTCGAAATTCAACCGGAGAGCAAGCGGGCGATGGCTGCCGGTTCGTTTGCCAATGGCGCACCAAACTTTATCGGCACAAAATTAACCTGACGTGCGTGCAATTCAACGGAGATTTGCATGACCTCGCTGACTTCATCTGAAACCAAACTTTTAGAGCGCATTGAAGCGCAAATGGGCATTGTGGCTGATATTAGCCGCGCCGATGTATTGCTGTATGGTCCCCGGTCAAAGACGGACAAAACAACCGTGCGTGCGCACGTCCATCCACATTCCGTTGCGCCTGCCTATCGCAAAACGTATACCGGGGCGACGGTGGGGGCGCTCGACATGCCGGTGACGCACAATGTATTTTCTCGGCGGCGCAAACAACACGGCACGGAGGGTAATTTTAGCGAAGGGTTCGGTGTGGTTATTGTGGCGCGTCCCGTGTGGTCGCCGGACAACCGGCGTAAAATTATCGGGGTGGTCAGCGTGGACAGTAGTTTACTGGAGCACGAGCGTCAACGGCGGCGACTGCGCCCCTTTCAAACGGCGCTATCTCAACTGCATGATATGCTGGCAAAAGGAATGGTCACCGACGCCGAACAACTCACCGCATTTCAGGGCTATGCCGGGCTGATGGTGGTTAATCGGTACGGCGTTATTCAATACACCAGCGGCGTTGCCGCCAATTTATATCGCCGATTGGGCTATCTCGATTCGCTCACCAACCGCCGGTTGAACACACTGGATACCCATGATTATCAGCTTTTTACGCAAGCGTTAAAAACCCGACGCTGCACCGAAATGGAAACCGAAGACGGGGGTCGGCAGTGGGTGCGCAAGGCAATCCCGTTAGTTGCCAAACCGAGTATTTGGGCGCGTCCCATCCGGCTCATCGCTCCGAACCGAGTGTTGACAGAGCCGATGGGGGCGCTGATTGTTGTTCGCGACCAAACTGCCGAGCGTCGCCAAGAGCAGGAAATGCGGGTAAAAAATGCGATGATTCAGGAAATCCACCATCGTGTAAAAAACAACCTGCAAACCATCGCGGCGCTGCTGCGCATTCAAAGCCGTCGACTGGAAAGTGATGAAGCAAAAATTGCTTTGCGAGACGCCATCAATCGGGTACAGAGCGTCGCTGTCATCCACGAGTTTTTGTCAGATGAAAACACTTGGGCTATAAATATCAAGGAAGTATTCCAGCGAATTGTGGCGCAGACCCAACAAGGAATTGTTTTGCCGGAAACCGACATCTCCTTCCACATTGAGGGGTCCCCCATTTGGTTGCCCGCCCGGCAGGCGACGGCGTGCGCACTGGTCATCAATGAAATGGTGCAAAATTCGCTGGAACACGGGTTTGAAAACCGGCGGGCGGGCACGGTGACCATCACCCTGCAAGACGAAGGCGACCATGTGATCATCATCATCAGCGATGACGGACAGGGGTTTCTGGACACCTTCGACCCGAACCAACTGCCGAGTTCGGGTCTGCAAATGGCACGACCTCTGGGGACAGAAGA
>CAYZQQ010000176.1:0-6892 GCA_964480075.1 uncultured Anaerolineaceae bacterium | reverse complement strand
TCCAGCAGGGTTTTCGGCTGGTCATAAATATTCAAATTGCGCAATCCGTGGCAAGACGCATGATACGCCATCCGCCCACTGCCGATTGCCCGCGCATCCGTCACGCCGAGTTCATCCACCATAAATTGGGTGAACTCGAAAACCCGCGCCGCCACCCGCTCGGCTTTGGTGGCGTATTCCGGCTCACCGGCAAATAGTTCGGGGTAATGGTGGATGACCATATCGGCGCACGATGCGGCAGGGATGATGATGGGACCCTCTGTGGTGTCAAAAACGTCGAGGGTGTGACGCGCCATATCGCGGGCATCTGCCCAGAAACCGCCGTTGAACGCCGGTTGCCCGCAACAGGTTTGGCCTTCGGGAAATTCCACGCGACAGCCGTGGCGTTCCAGCACATCGACCACCGCCATGCCCGCATCGGGATGAATGGCATCAAGCAAACAGGTTACAAAAAGTTGCACCGTCCTTGGGGATTGAGTTGTCATCGGTTTTACCTCCGGTGGAGCAATTATAATCGAAAGGGAAACGGGTTGTCAAAGATTAGTTTTTTGCGATTGTGACGCTGATTTTCGCTTTGCATTTTTTGAAAGAAATGGTTATAATAACGGTATCCATTCTTGGAGTTATAGATTTGATGGCAAAAAGGGTTTCGCCTAAAATTCCACATAAATTATGTGGGTTGGCAAGTTGTCAACAAGTTTTGAGTCAGTAAAACGCTATGTTCAATGAGCATAGCGTTTTTGTTTTTAAGAAAGGAGGCGTAGCAGCCGGAGTTCAAAGAAGAAAGTCTTTTTAGATAATCAACGACTGTTTTTCAATCATAGAAACAAGGAGGTTTTCTTATGAAGTTAGGTGGTTACATTGATAGAGTTGCTTGGGTAAACCTTGGTGATGGTTCCATAGAATACCGGGGCATTGATGAACAGGATGCAAAAAAATATATCGGCGCGCGCGGGTTGGGCGTGAAATATGTGTTTGACAATGGGCATGACGTTGAGCCGCTTGCACCGGATAATATTATGTGCGTACTCGCCGGTCCGCTCACCGGTACCGATGTGAATATGAGCGGGCGTATGTGCGTGGTGACCAAATCGCCCCTGACCGGCACCGTGACCGACAGCCATATGGGCGGCTGGACGGCGGCGAAAATGCGTTGGGCGGGCTTTGACGGGCTGGTGTTCACTGGCAAAGCGGATACCCCAACCTACGCTTATGCCGAAGATGGCAATGTCACCCTGCACGATGCCTCAGACCTGTGGGGCAAAGGCATCCACGAAACCATCAAATTATTGCGTGAACGGCACGGCGACGCTTGCGGCGTGATGGCAATCGGGCAAGCGGGCGAAAATCTGGTGCGTTTCTCGGCATGGTTGAACGAAGATGATCGCGCTTCCGGTCGTGGCGGCACGGGCGCGGTGGGGGGCAGCAAAAACCTCAAAGCCATTGTCTTCAAAGGTGACAAGAAAAACAAACCCAAACCCGCCAACAAAGAAGCCGACAAAGCGGCGCGCAAGAAAGCACTTTCGGTTATTATGGCGGAAGAGAATATCACCTCACCGCGAAAGGGCGGATTAAGCGTGTATGGCACCAACGTGCTGACCAATATTACCAATGGTATTGGCGCATATCCGACCAAAAATTCGCAACTCACCGCATTCGGCGAGCACGCCGAAACCCTTTCCGGCGAATGGGTGGTGGAAAATATTTTGGTCAACGACCCCACCTGCCATGCCTGTCCTGTCGCCTGTAAAAAAGAAGTTGAAGTCACCGAAGGACCTTTCAAAGTCCGTATGGAAAGTGTGGAATATGAACCGGCATGGTCATTGGGCGCTAACTGTGGCAATCCGGATGTTGGTGCAGTAGCATTTATGATTGACTTGGCAAACGATTTTGGCATTGATGCCATTGAAATCGGGCATGCGTTGGCGGTTTATATGGAAGCCAGCGAGCGCGGGTACACCAATGGCGACGGCAAACTTGAATGGGGCGATACCACGGGTATGGTGGACGTCCTGAAGAAAATTGTATTCCGTGAAGGGGTGGGCAACACGTTGGCAGAAGGTGTAAACGCCGCTGCCAAAGCATGGGGTCACCCCGAAATTGCCATGACCTGCAAAGGGCAGGGGATTCCCGCCTACGACCCGCGCGGTCTGAAGGGGATGGGCTTGGGCTACGCCACCAGCAATCGTGGCGCGTGCCACCTGCGGGCATACACCCCCGCCTCTGAATTAGGCATAATGCCGTTCGGTACACTCAAAACCGACCCCATCGCATGGGAAGGCAAAGGTGAACTGGTGAAAATCTTTCAGGACATCCACGCCGTATCCGATTCATTCGACATCTGCAAATTTTCTGCGTTTGCCGAAGGGATGGATGAATATACCGCCCAATTCAACGCCATGACCGGACTGAATTATTCGGTGGAAGAGTTGTTGCAATGCGGTGAGCGCATCTACAACTTGGAACGCCATTACAACAACCTTGCCGGTTTCGGGGAAGGGTCTGACCAGTTGCCGCAACGTTTCCTCGACGAACCGAGTACGATGCCCGGTTCTGAAGGGCAAGTTTGTGAATTGGACAAAATGCTGGAAGAATATTATGTCGCCCGTGGGTGGGAAAATGGTGTGGTTCCCGAAGCCAAATTGAAAGAATTGGGGATTGTTGAATAAATAAAGTGGTTTTACCCCAAAACACAGTAGGGGCGACTCGCGAGTCGCCCCTACTTTTTAATCTAATTTGGGTTTAATTCCCCGTGGCTTGCCACGACGGTCATTCCCGTGCAAGCAGGAATCCGGAATGACATTTTGATACCCCGCAGCTTGCTACGGGGTATATTCATTATGGCAATTTTGAAAACTACCGCCCCGGCGGGAAAACACTGACGGTATCACCCGGCGATACGGCTGCATTAACCCCGCCGATATAATCCAAATCCTCTCCGTTGAGCAGGACCCGCCACATTGGTTTGATGCGGTATATTTTTTCCGCTTCAAACCACGGGATACCGGCAGCATCAAAGCGCTCGCCGCCTTCCCATTCAAGGTTCAGCACTTCTGTCCGTGTTTCCGGAAAATAATCAAAATACTTCTTGAGTACTGTTTCCATCGTTGCGCCTTTCGGCAACCGCACGCGAAGTTCGTGGCGTCCGGTGATGGTGCGCATGCGCCCGAACATCAGCAACGGCACGGAAAATTCGCCGGTATCAAGCCGTAATGCGGCTTGATACCCGTGAGACATCAAGTGCTGGTGCATGGATAGCACTTTGTTCCACCCTGCCAGTGCGGTGGGAACCACGGGTGCGCCGGGCATATCTTCTGCCAAAAAGCGGGCAAATGTTGCGGTCACTAAACTGATAGACCCGGCAACGAACACTTCCGGCACGTGAATGCGCCGTGGTCCGTGCGCGGCGTGAATTTTCCCCGCCTTGAAAAGATACCGGGCAAAATCATCACTAAAATCCATCCCCAGCATGCGCGCCAGCCACACGCTGAAAAACCGCCGCCGTTCCGAAAGATGCGCCTCATCTGCACCTTTCTCCCAGCCCAAAATGACCGCCGTTTCGCGGTTTTGCAGCAGATGGTCATACGCGCCCACAACCAGCTCGTGTCCCCGCCGAAATAACGGTTCGATAGTTTCTACCATTGCATCCAAATCGGACTGAGTGATCGCCAAAAAGGTTTTCATCCGCTGCCATTCTTCTTCAGGCGATAACATCAGTTCCGACAAACGATGTGCTGCTGTTTGCCGGGTCTTCTGTTTGATATTTGCAAATGGATCCATTATTGCCTCCTCACACTGAATATCATATTATACCCTAAAAACAGGGTGATTTCCGTGACTTTTGTCACCCCCCACCACGCATCGTTTTCCAGTGGAGCTTCTCTAGCACGGTTTCCAACATAGCAGCATCTCCCGAAAATTCCACTTCAATGCGTCCCACCACCAGCGAACCGATGCGATAGGGTTCGGTTTTGCGGACAACCCCCTGCCAGCCGTCGGCAGCCATAGTGTCCGGTTCGGTTTCCACCGCGCCCAAATCCGCCAGATAATCTTTCATTAACCACAGCGGCACGCCGAATATTTGTTTCATCTGCCGCCACCCACCGGTGGGAATATGCGGATGTCATCCGTAGGTGAAATAACGGTGTCCAGCCCGTCCAGATAGCGGGCATCGCGTCCGTTGACCAAAAAATGGAAGGCGGAATGCATCTCACCATTTTTCAAAAACAGTTTAGCGCGCAATTCGGGGTAGCGTTCCAGCAGTTCTTCCAGCGCCTGCCGCATCGTGCGCGTGCCGCCACCATTTAAAACCGTCGATTTGCCGCCCACAATTTCCCGCAGGGTGGCATACACTTTAATTTCCATTAACAACTCCCGCTTTTTTGTGATGGAGATATTTTAGTTGACGCAGGCGAAAAAATCAAGTGATATGCCATTTTCCCGACCATTGATAGCTTTTGAGAGTCTAACCCTCCCCGATTTTCTATCAGATTGAATATCGAGAGATTTTGAGAGAATTTCTATGATACAATCTTTTGCAGTTGAATGGAGACCCATCCAAACTTATGCCGAAATCGTCCCAACTTTCTGGATTTTACAAGCGAACACCTGCCGAACGCGAAGCAATTATCGCCGAGTGGGCAAATTTAACAACCGAAGAACGTGCCGCGCTGGAAAATGGTCTCTCTGCCGCACAGGGGGACGCGATGATTGAAAATGTCATCGGGCTGTATAATTTGCCGCTGGGCATTGCAACCAATTTCCAAATTAATGGCGACGATGTGCTGGTGCCGATGGTGGTGGAAGAGCCATCCATTGTGGCGGGGGTGAGCTTTGCCGCAAAACTGGCGCGCGCCGGAGGCGGATTTATGACCGCCGGCAGCGAGCCGGTGATGATTGGGCAGGTGCAGGTGCTGGATGTGCCGAACCTTTCCCGCGCCGTGGACGCAATCACTGCCGCAGAAACGGAACTGCTCGCGGCGGCGAACCGCCATCATCCCACCATCCAGAAATTGGGCGGTGGCGCAAAGGGCGTCGAAACGCGGGTGCTGGAAAATACCCCCATCGGCGCGATGCTGATTGTGCATATTTTGTACGATTGCCGCGACGCGATGGGCGCGAATGCAGTGAACACCGCCGCCGAATCCATCGCCCCGCTGATTGAGAAACTGACCGGCGGGCGGGTGAATTTGCGGATTTTGTCGAACCTGACCGACCGCCGCACCGCCACCGCCGAATGCCGTATTCCCGCTGAAAAGCTGACACGCAATGGCACAGACGGCGCAAACGTGGCGCGGGCAATTGTGGAAGCGTGGGCATTCGCCGCGGCAGACCCGTACCGTGCCGCCACCCACAACAAAGGGGTGATGAACGGCATCGATGCGGTGGCAATTGCCACCGGCAACGATTGGCGCGCCATCGAAGCGGGCGCACACGCTTTTGCCGTGCGGGACGGGCAATACACCAGCATGACCGATTGGTGGCAAGGCGCATCGGGCGATTTGCACGGACGATTGCACATTCCGCTCAGTGTCGGCACGGTGGGCGGCGCGACCAAAGTGCATCCTACGGCACGGGTGGCGATGAAAATTCTAGGTAATCCGAACGCCCGCCGTTTGTCTGAAATTATGGCGGCGGTGGGGCTGGCGCAAAATTTCGCAGCCATCCGCGCACTGGCAACCGAGGGCATCCAGCATGGGCATATGCGGTTGCACGCACGGCAGATTGCGCTGGCGGCGGGCGCAGCGCCGGAACAGGCGCAATCCGTCGCCGACCGGATGGTGGCGGAAGGCAACATACGGGAAGAACGCGCGCGAGAAATAATCAATGCAAAATGAAAAATTCAAAATGCAAAAATGGCAGAATAGAAACTTTACATTTTGCACTTTGCATTTTGAACTAAAAACACGGAGTGTTTTTTGATGTCGATTATGAAACCAAATCAACCGGTGGGAATTGTCGGCTACGGAAGTTATGTCCCCCGTTACCGCATCCCCAACAAAGAGATTGCACGGGTGTGGAAAGAAGGCCGCACCGGTGTGCCCATCAAAGAAAAAGCAGTGCCGGGGTTGGATGAGGATACCACCACCATCGCCATTGAAGCCGCGCGGAACGCGCTGGCGCGGGCGCAAATCAACCCGCAGGACATCGGCGCAGTGTGGGTGGGCAGCGAAAGCCACCCGTATGCCGTCAAACCGACCAGCACCATCGTCGCCGAGTCGATTGGCGCAGTGCCAAACACGCAAGCGGGCGACTGGGAATTCGCCTGCAAAGCAGGCACGGAAGCGATACAAGCCGGTATCGGATTTGTGGGCAGCGGCATGGCGAAATATGTGCTTGCCATCGGCGCGGATACCGCGCAGGGACGCCCGGCGGACGCGCTGGAATATACGGCGGCGGCGGGCGGCGCCGCATTCATCATCGGCGCGGCGGAAGAAAGTTTAGCCGTGTTTGAAGCCAGCTATTCCTACGTTACCGATACGCCCGACTTTTGGCGGCGTCCCCACGCGCATTATCCCAGCCACGGGCAACGCTTTACGGGCGAACCCGCCTATTTTGAGCATGTGATGACCGCCGCAAAAACAATGATGGCGGAACTGGGACGCACCCCGCAGGATTACCAATTCGTGGTACTCCATCAGCCCAACGCCAAATTTCCGACACGGGCGGCAAAAATGTTGGGGTTTGAAAAAGAACAGTGGGAAACAGGATTGCTCAGCCCGGTGGTGGGCAATACCTATTCCGGCGCATCCATTTTGGGGCTGACCGCCATTCTGGATATTGCCCAACCCGGCGACAAAATTCTGGCGGTGAGTTTCGGCTCCGGCGCGGGGTCGGATGCATTTTCCATCGAAGAGACCGGAAAAATCACGGCACGGGCAAACACCGCACC
>CAYZQQ010000175.1:0-6894 GCA_964480075.1 uncultured Anaerolineaceae bacterium | reverse complement strand
GCATACCTGATTTCCTAATTTGTTTCAACTCTTTCTATTCGGGAACAACTCTAATTTTACAGAAAGAAAGTTGCATTATCACTATTGTTCCACAGCAAAAATTGCGTGGGTTTTATAAACGTCGCTAAAAAAAACGGTTCTTTCTCGTATAGTTTTTTGAGAAAGAACCGTCATCTTTTCAATGAAAATTAGGTATTATGGATTGAATGGTATCAGTTGACCACGGGCTTCACCAGCCGGATTCTGTACGGTATGAACATTGACGTAAACCATTCCGGAATCAAGCATATCCATCAAATCGTGTCCGGTGATACCCCATTGAGCCAGTAATGAAGAGCCAATCACGTCATCCAGCATCAATTCTCCGTTTACAACGTCACACGTTGCAAACACGGCGGGTTGAGGACTTCCGCAAAGGCTTATCAGCACGGGGGCATTTTGGGTACCATCGGCGGGACCGTGCAGATGGGCGCCGGTAACATCACCGGAAAGACCGGCAACGCGCATAAAGACACGAAGCCCATTGGGGGATGCGGCTAAATTTGCCGCCCCATGTACACTGGAATCTACCACTTGATGAAGCTCGTTATTGGGCGAAAGTTTTGCGCGATAAATGCGTTTATTCGCCAGCACAGTTGTTGGAATAATCAACGCAGCCATGACCAACACCAACACAATCAACGTACGTTTATTTCGCAACATACTTTTCCTCCTTCTTGAGAGACACATTAATTTTTTTATCGACCCCCTCAATGATACACCTGAAAAATATGAATATATTTAGGGTATTATATGAATTTGGTTATAATAATTATCTGATGTGCGACTTTTTTCAGGAGCAACCAAATAGAACACAGATAACACGGATTGAACTGATTTTCGCTGATTTTTCAAAAAATTTATCTGTGAAAATCCGGAAAATCTGCGTCATCTGCGTTCCATTTTATCATTTTCCGAGGAGTTGCACATCAGTTATATATTTTAGAGAAATATGTGGAGCGATATAAGTTACTGCGTCAAAACTTTTGCAACTAACCATTTGCTCCCTAACCCTCTCCCCCATCCCTGCCGGGGGATAAAAAATAGTATATTTTGGACGTTAAACCTGATTTTTTTAGAATTTCAATTTTGTCAAATCTGTGCCTGCGTAACATCAGTTACAATATACGCCAAAATGCCTACGCCAAATCCAACTGTATCTTGGCGAAGTTGCGGAACGTTGTGGTATAATACGCCTCGTGAAAACTGCGATGACCACCGCGCCCCATGTGGGACTGAATGCGCAATTGCTCTCACTTCAGCAATCGTACCGAAGTGCGGGCATCAGTTGGTATATTTTTAACCTGTTACGCCATCTGCCCGCCGCAGACGACACATTTCGTTTTACGGCGTTTCTCAGCGATGCAGATTTTGTGCCGCACCACGGGGTGACCGTTCAACAAAGTTTACTGCCAACCCACCATCCCGTTGCCCGCATATTGTGGGAGCAACTTGTGTTGCCGCCGGCGCTCAAACAACATAAAGTAGATTTGCTGCATGCGCTGGCTTTTGTTTCGCCGTGGGCAAGCCGTATCCCCACCGTATTGACTATTTACGATTTGAGCTTTATCCATTACCCGGAACTCTTCCGTCCGTTCAACCGCTGGTATCTCGGCACCTTCACCCGCATGTCGGCGCGGCGGGCACAGGCGATTATCGCCATTTCAGACAGTACCCGCAACGATGTTATCTTGGCGTTTGGCGTGCCATCACAGCGCGTTCATACTGTTTATTGTGGCACCGATGACGTATTTCATCCCATACCGCCTGCCCAAATAGCTGCGTTTCGGGCTGAAAAACACTTGCCGGAACGATTCATCTTCCGGTTGGGGACGATTGAGCCGCGCAAAAACGTCGAAGGGGTGATTCGGGCGTATGCGGCATGGCGTCAGCGCGACCCGGCTGCACCGCTGCTGGTCATCGGCGGCGGCAAAGGCTGGTATTACCGGCAGATATTCAAATTGGTAGAAACGTTGGGAATGAGGCAATCCATTCAGTTTCCGGGTTATATTCCACAGAATGAATTGCCGTTGTGGTATAATGCTGCCGATATGTTTGTGTACCCTTCGCATTTTGAAGGATTTGGGCTGCCCGTGCTGGAGGCGATGGCGTGTGGCATACCCGTCATCACCAGCGATAGCTCGTCTCTTCCGGAAGTGGCGGGCGATGCCGCCATACTCGTATCACCGACCGATATTGACGGTTTGAGCCACGCTATGGAAAAAGTGTTCACCGATGCTGAACTGGCGCACTCGTTAACAGCAAAAGGATTACGGCAAGCGTCAAAGTTCCGTTGGGAAAAAACTGCCGCTGAAACCATTATGTTGTATCGGCAGGTGCTAGCCGGAATTTGAATTCGCCGGTAAAAATTAGCACATGCCCGTGAGATTCACAATTTTGAACAAGAAACCAGACGTGTCACAACCCACATTTATGCAAAAACTGTGGCTTTTGCCATGGTTTTGGCTGCTGGTCGATGCTGCACTCATCAATGTGGCATTTGGGTTGGCGTATTATGTGCGCTATACGCTGCAATTTCTGCGCGCTGTCGACCCGGCAAATAACGTGCCATATACAGCTTTTCTGCCTTTTGTTGTGTTGCTGACGGCGGTACTGATATTCGCATATTGGCAAAAAGATTTGTATCGCATTAAACGCCGACTGTCTGTGATGGATGAGTTGACCATCATTTTGGATGGCACAACTACCGGTATTGTGCTCATCATCGTGCTGGTGTTTGTGTATCGCCCTACATTTTATTCACGGGCAATCTTTCTGTATGCCGGAATTATTGTGGTGGCATTGGTGGGGGGCGCGCACGGGCTAAAAATTGCGGTATTGAGCTTTTGGCGCAAACACGGATTTGGCGTGGCGCGATTGTTAATTGTTGGCGCAGGAGAAATTGCGCGTACCATCATGCGCACCGTGGTGGCAAATCCACAATTAGGGTATGAAATTGTTGGGTTTGTGGATGATGATGTCGCCAAAGGCGCCACCGATATCGGGCGATTTAAAGCGTTGGGCAGTACTGGTAATCTAGCCAAATTATTGCATAAAGAGAAAGTTGATGAAGTAATCATTACCCTGCCGTGGCAGTATCACCGAAAAATTACGAGCATTACCGGCATCAGCGAACGCGCCAACATTCGCGCCCGAATTGTACCGGATATGTTCCAAATTACGCTGAGCCATATGGATGTCACCCAAATGATGGGCATTCCACTCATCGGCGTTAAACCCGGTACCATCAGCAGAGGGGGCTTGCTGGTAAAACGAATGGTTGATGTAACGGTGGCAGCGGTGGGATTGGTGATACTCGCCCCGCTGTTGGGGTTGATTGCGCTGGCAATTAAACTGGAAAGCGATGGCTCCGCCATTTTTTCGCAGGAACGGGTGGGCAGATACGGACGGCGTTTTCAAATTTATAAGTTTCGGTCAATGGTGCAGGACGCGGAGAATCAAAAAGCATCATTGGAAAATCTGAATGAAGCCGATGGTCCCCTTTTCAAAATAAAAGAAGACCCGCGACGCACACGGGTGGGGCGGCTCATCCGAAAATTTAGTCTGGATGAACTGCCGCAATTGTACAACGTCTTGCGCGGCGATATGGGGCTTGTCGGACCCCGACCCAACATTCCGGCAGAGGTAGAGCAGTATCAAGAATGGCACAAACGCCGCTTGGATGTTGTGCCGGGCATCACCGGTTTATGGGCGGTCAGCGGGCGCAGTGAACTGACCTTTGATGAAATGACATTGCTGGACATATACTATATTGAAAATTGGTCGTTGGCGTTGGATTTTAAGATTGCCCTGCAAACACTGCCGCACGTGCTGATGGCTCGCGGCGCATATTAATTCGGAGATACGATGGCTAAACTATCCACACACGATGAAGACGCTTTAACTCGATTCTTGCAATTGCTGATACAAACTGCCAGTTTTAGCGGCATGGAGGGGAGTGTGGCGCAATTGGTCGCCGCCGAAATGGAGCGCACCAATTTTGATGCGGTGACGATTGACGAAATGGGAAACGTGGTGGGGCAAATTGGCAGCGGCGAGCCGCCATACCTGTTGTATTTTGCCCAAATGGATACCGTTGGTATCGGCGATATTGGCGCATGGCAACGTGACCCGTTTGGCGCGGAAATTGAGAATGGCACACTATTCGGGCGCGGTGCGGCAAACCCAAAATCCGGATTGGCGAGTATGGTCTATGGCGCCAGCCTTTTTAAAGCCAGTCACCCGGCGTTTAACGGAACCCTGCTGGTGGTGGCAGCCGTCCATGGCGAGGCGGCAGAGGGGACAGCGGCGCGATTTGTGTTGAACCAACTGCCGACACTGCCAAAATGGGTGGTGCTGGGCGCGGCAACCAATCTCGATGTGCATATTGGGCATCGCGGCAGAATGGAAATAGATGTAACCGTGGAGGGCAAAGCGTGCCATGCATCAATGCCCGATATGGGAGTCAACGCCATTTATGGCGCGGCAAAAATTATTTTCTCACTGGAACTGATGCGCTCTATGCTGGGCGATGATGCATTTTTGGGCGCCGGGTCGCTGGCAGTCACGCATATTGAAAATATTGAACGTACCAAAAATGTTATTCCCGACCGGTGCAATTTTATCATCGACCGCCGATTGACAATGGGTGAAACCGAGGCGCGTGCGCTGGCAGACGTTCAAAGTTTGCTGGCGAAGGAAGCTGTGGACGGGAATGTTCGGGTAGCCGATTTTCACGCAGCCAGCTATACCGGTAAATTTTGCGAAGAGCGAAAATCGTACCCGGCGTGGATTATGGATGACCATGACCCGCTGGTGCGCTCTGTATCAAAAACGGTGCAACGGGTGCTGGGACACAAACCTAAATTGGGACACTGGTATTTTTCGACGGCGGGAGTGTACACCATGGGATACGCCGGGGTGCCAACAGTGGGCTTTGCGCCGGGCGATGAACGGTTGGCGCACACCGCCAACGACCAGGTTTCAATGAACGATTGTTTTTCTGCCGCCGTGGGATATGCTCAAATTGCTATCAATCTGCTGAAATAAACGGGTCTTTGGGAATTTGTGGGGTTAGCCCCGTATCTTCTCAAAATATCGGGGCAAAGTAGTGTGTTTTTCTCGTAGGGACAGCCCACTGGGCTGTCCCTACCCTGAATTATTGAAAAGATACTTAGCCCCGAAATAAATTTCAGGGCTAAAAACAAAAGCCGACTTTAAGTCGGCTTAAGCTATCAGCCTGAACTTTAGTTCAAGGCAAAAATGCGGCAATCTTGCGCACCCCCTGAAATCCTGAAGACCCAAATAAACTACCGACGGGTTACTTGCACGTGGTCAAAATCTTTAACCACGACGGTGTTGGGGAAGATAGCTTGCGCTTCAGCAAGAATATCGCGGTCACGGTATCGCCGAGAGATGTGGGTCAGGTATAACTGGTGCACATTTGCATTTTTGGCGAGCGTCGCGGCTTGCGCCGCCGTGATATGCCCAAATTGCTGCGCCATAGCGGCATCTTCCGCCAAATATGTTGCTTCAATAACCATAGCATCCGCATCCTGCACAAATTTTTCCAGCCCCGCTGTTTGTCCCACATCCGCCATAAACGCTAATTTTGTACCCGGAAGCTCTTCATCCAGCACCGCATCGGGGGTGATGATACGCCCATCTGCCAACGTAATATTTTTACCGGCAACAAGTCGCTTGCGTTCCGGACCGAAGGGGATATTCAGCGCGGTGGCTTTTTCCGGGTTAAAGGGGCGATGCGGCTTTTCCTCGAACAAAAAGCCAAAGCACCCCGGTCCACGATGCTTCACCGGAAAGGCGCTCAGCCTAAAATTGTTATCTTCCACAATTGGAGCGTTGTCGATGGGACAATAATCAATGCGGAGGGGGGGCGTGGCGTTTCCCAGCACGACAGTCTCAATTAAGATCTTCACCCGGCGTAACGCCGGTTTCCCGCCGAAAATTTCAATGTGGTCAATAGCTTCCCATCGGCTGAAGGTGGATGCCAGCCCGCCCAATCCCAGAATATGGTCAAGATGTCCGTGCGTGAGCAAAATTCTATCCAGCTTGCGGAACCCCAATCCACTCTGTAATAATTGACGTTGCGTGCCTTCACCGCAATCAATCAAAAAACGATAATTTTTATATAGTACCAAATTTGCCGATAACCCTCTGTTTACTGATGGCGCAGAGGCGGATGTTCCAAGAAATACAATTTCAAACATAGAGAATTTTTCCGGGTTAGATGGATTGTGCATTTCGCGGGGCGCGCGAAGGTTTATATTACTATAAAGTCTTCGGTAAATCAATCTTGGCGCATGCATTTCATGCGTCGGTGCGAAATATTGTCTTACGAGCGTAGGGTAGTTGATAGGTTTGCGTCAGGCATTCTTGCTATTGTGTGGTATGATAATGCAAGTTGAACAACAGAAATAGGGAGAACCATAAATATTTAGTAAATATAAATATTCGTACCTTAAAAAGTATTGACTTCTGAAAAGAAGTATCATAAAATAGGTTTGCTAGAAAGTATTTTTTAATGCTTTTTTAATACTAATGTGCTACTATGATTTTAGCTTGAAATATGGAAATGTGCAGACTACTCAGTGAACAGTTAAATTTGTTTAATTAGCAAAGGTAGGGCACACAACTATGGCAGAGGAAAAAGATATGACAACAACTTGGGCTCCAGATGAAGCTCTATTTAGACTGTCAGTTGCTAGTTTGGCAAAAACAGCGCCTGTATCTCCGACTGAAGAGCGCCGTTTGATTCTAGAAATGGTGCATGGACGAAAGTGTCAAGATATTTTAGACAGTACGCCTCCCGCCGATGAAACTGAACGCGCCATCCTG
>CAYZQQ010000174.1:0-6897 GCA_964480075.1 uncultured Anaerolineaceae bacterium | reverse complement strand
ACATCATCACAGATCACAATTTACCTATATTTATTCTATCATACCGCCAACACCCAGATCTACACATAACGGCACCCCCCTTTCCTTCACCGCCCCCTTCCCATCCGGATATGGTCAACAATCACCGTGTCGGGGTCTTGCCATTGAACATATACCACTTTTTGCCGTTCTATTTTTCCGGTATGGCATCGGGGACACAGTTGCATATTACCCTCGAATTTCTCTGATGATTTTTACACCGGCGCTCGCACCGAGACGTGTGGCTCCGGCGGCGATCATATTTTTTGCCTCGCTGGCGTTATGCACTCCCCCCGATGCTTTCACGCCCATATCGGGACCGACGACCTGCCGCATCAGCGCCACATCTTCTACGGTTGCGCCACCGCCGCCAAATCCGGTGGATGTTTTTACGTAATCGGCGCCCGCCGCTTTGGCGAGTTCACACGCCACAATTTTTTCCTCATTGGTCAGTTTGCTGGTTTCGATGATAACTTTGCACAGTGCGTCATGTTGATGCGCCGTGCGGGTGACCATCGTAATATCCCGTTCTGCCAACCCATAATCGCCGCTTTTGAGCGCACCAATGTTGATGACCATGTCCACTTCCGTTGCACCATCGTTGATAGCTTGTTTGGCTTCAAAGTTCTTCGCTTCCGGCGTGGTTGCGCCCAATGGAAACCCGATAACGGTGCATGTGGTTACTTCGGTGCCATACAGCAATTGTGAGCACAATCGCACATAGCTTGGGTTTATGCACACCGATGCAAAGTTAAAATGAATGGCTTCTTGGCACAACTGGGTAATTTGCGTTGCAGAGGCTTCCGGTTTTAGCAGGGTATGGTCAATAAATCCTGCCAAATCCCGGTCAATTTCGGTAATGCCCAACTGCGATGAAATCCGGGTGGCGCCGGCTTCCAGCGCGGCGGCAACTTTATCCGGGCAGTAAATAACGCATTGTCCGCCGCAGCCGCTGCACGAATCGCCGGCGAGAGGCGCCGGTTTTATAGCCAATTCTGGTGTAACAGCGCTGACAGTTGGTTTTTCCGCCTCGTTTTTCAGTATGTTTTCTGTAATTTCGTGGACAAGCTTTTCGATAGTTTGTGCATCCATAAAAAATCCTGTTACGGTTTCAAATATCGTTTTTCAATTGCCATTATTTTCGCGGCGCGACGGGCGTGCCGTCCTTCACCGACGGGCGTGTTCAGCCACGCGGTTACAATTCTTTCGGCGGCAGATGGGTCTATCATCCCCGCTCCCAGCGTCAATACATTGGCGTGATTGTGTTCCCGGCTGTTTTTGGCGGTGGCTTCATTGTAACACATGGCGGCACGGATACCGGGCACTTTGTTTGCCGCCATGCACGACCCGATGCCCGCACCATCAATAATAATGCCGAAATCGGCGCTGGTGTTGGCAACCAACTTTGCCACGGCATACGCTTGGTCCGGATAATCCACCGAGTCGCGGCTATGGGTTCCGCAATCGAGCACGGTGTATCCCTGCGCGGTCAAAAACGGCTTCAGGGCTTCTTTCATTTCAAAACCGCCGTGGTCTGCGCCGATGGCGATGGTTGCCCCGACAGGGTTCGCCCCACCGGATGCGGGGAGTTGCGTCAGCACTTGCCGCACAATTTGGTTGATAATTTCTTCAGATAATGCGGTCATGGAACAGATTCATCCTTTGGCAACCACCGGCTCAACCAGTGGGATAGCATTGCGTCGCGAGCGGGACGATTGGCGGGAATGATTCCCCATGCGGCGGGGGGCCAATAAGACAGCCAAGTTTTTCCCACGACCTTTTCTGCCGCGAGCATGCCCCAACTGCGCGAATCATTTGAGTTGGGACGATTATCGCCCAGCACAAAATAGGCATTTTCCGGCACGACCATGGCAGCCATTGACGACCGGTCGAGATTTGCTCCAAACGTGTTTGATAGCGGAACGCTATCAATAAAAACAATACCCTGCCGCAGTTCCACAGTTTCGCCGGGGAGTGCGATGATACGTTTGACAAAATCTTTGGTCGGCTGAGAGGGAGGCACAAACACAATTACATCCCCCCGCCGGGGTGGCCGCACATTAAACGGCAGTCGGTATGAAAGTTTATCAACCACCAAATATTGCCCGTGCTGCAGATTGGGGTCCATACTGTGCCCCTCAACCCGAAAATTTTTTATGACCAATTGCAGAACGAACACCATGACCAGCGCCAGAAGTACTGTTTCTGCCACCTCGCGCAACACGGCGAAAGCAATCTGTCGGGGAGTCAGTTCCGGAGGCGTAGCCGATACGGCTTCATCCGGTTCAACGTTTGACGCTGGCAGCAATTCCTCCGGTTCGGTGTTCAAAAGCAATCTCACGGTCAACAAAATATATGTTGATTATAATATAGGTGTCGATTCCGAGCAAAGATTTGGGTGCAGATAGAGTGCATCAACGACAAACTTGAAACATTTTTTGCCGAACTATGCTATAATGGGTGAAATATCATAATTTGGAGGAGCCGATGCATCATTTTCCAAAATTCGGACTCATGCTTCTTTTTTCAGCTCTTATTTTCAGTATCATCTTTTTTGCGCTGCCTCCCGCTGCCGCCCGCGCCACCGAGCCTGTTTCGGTAGAAATTCTGCCGGACACCGCTATCGCCGGCACGTTCACTATGTCCGGAACGGGCACATTCACTTATACCGACTCTGTCTTTTTACCGCTGGTACTGAACGGCTATCCGCCCGCGCCTCCCGCGCCGGTATGTCCCATTACCTCCACCCGCCGGTATGGTTTGATTCCCGTGCCGGGCAATCCCGCCGACCACCCAGATTATCTGCACGGGGATTTGAATCTGTCACTGCGCGGGTGGGAGCCGGTAACCGGCGTTTCGCTGGGGTTGGTAAATTATAACGGCGCCGGTGACAGCAATGCTCCCAATTTAAAGGGAATTTTCGCTGATGGCAGAGTGCCGGTCTTCACTGCGGCATATCAGGTGTATAATTGGGATTGGGGTTGCGGCGCAGACGGTTGTCGCGGCAATTTACTGAATACGTGGAACACAACTCTGCTGGGGATGCAGGCCACCCCCGGCGAAGCATTGCGCATTCCCAACCGCGCACCGGATATTTATCAGGGTAACTATCGGGCGCTGGTGCTGTATGCGGAAGAAAATCGGTTGACGCTGGTGTATGTTGAAGAGGATACAGTCGCTAACGGCTATGCCGTCCATTTTGAAGACGTGTGCGTGGACCCGAATCTACTGGCGCTGTACCGCTCGCGGGTGGATGCGAACGGCTGGCGCATTGATAACGGCAGCGATCCACATTATCAACTTCCCGCGCTGAATAACGGGCAAACGCTCGGCACGGCGGGGGGGAGCGAAATTAAAGTTGCCATCCGTGACCGGGGCGCATTTATGGATCCCCGTTCACAAAAAGATTGGTGGCGATAGGGGGGTACTGCAACGTGCCCCTTCGTGGAAAAATATTGTCACACACTCGCCGTGGCGTTAAAAAGCCGCTCATGCTCTTTGACGGCATACCGGTCGGTCATACCGGCAACATAATCGCACACCACTTGATGCAGCGTTTCGTTTTCCAGTTTTGCCTGTGTTTCAAACGGCAGCATTAGCGGGTCGGCAACAAAAGCGGTGAACAAATCGGTAATAAGCCGCTGAGCTTTGTTTGACATGCGCATCACTCGCCAGTGACGATACAGATTTTTATAAAGGAAGGTTTTCAATTGGCGATTTCTGACGGCAAATGCGGGGTCGTGCATCACCAGATTGTGGGACATACGCCGCACATCATCCACCGAGTGAATGTTGTTGCCGGTTAGCGCCTGAGTCGTGGCATTGACCACACTGGTCACTTCGTGCCCCACCAGCCGCCGGATGAGTCGATGGCGTTCCATTTCGCTCAACACCACACAGCCGTCATCAATAGACAATTCGGCGATGAGCTCGTTCCACAAATCAACTTCACGCGCCAGTTGCGGCGGGGTAATCATTCCGGAGCGCAACCCGTCATCCAAATCGGCGGTGGTGTAGGCTATTTCATCGGCGAGATTAACAATTTGCGCTTCCAGCGTGCCGCGCAAATCCGGCTCAAAATCGAAGGCATCGCCTTTATCATACTCGCTTTCGTGTTTGAGCATGCCTTCGCGCACTTCCCACGTCAGGTTCAGCCCGTCAAAATCCGGGTATCGCTGCTCTAATTTTTGGATGATGCGCAATCCTTGATGGTTGTGGTCAAACCCGCCGTGACCCGTCATCAATTCATCCAGCGCCTCTTCGCCACTGTGCCCAAAGGGACCGTGCCCCAAATCGTGCGCCAAACAAATTGCTTCCGTCAAGTCTTCGTTGGCGCGCAGCGCACGCGCAAGCGTACGACCAATTTGCGCCACTTCGATGGTGTGGGTCAGGCGGGTACGGTAATAATCGCCTTCGGTGATGATAAATACCTGCGTTTTGTATTCCAACCGCCGAAACGCGGTGGTGTGAATAACCCGGTCGCGGTCGCGCTGAAAAATTGTTCGGTATGACGGCTCTTCTTCCGGAACCGCCCGTCCCCGGCTCTGTTTGCATGTCATCGCATACGGGGCTAAAATTTCTTCCTCTTGGGCTTCAAGAAATTCTCTGGTGAGCATGGTATAATCTCCTTATGAAATGTACGAATAGCAAATAGCGAATATGTTTGACTTGCTGAATGCCAACCGCTAAAAACTGACAACTATTATAGTTATGGCTAACGATAAGAAAAAAGACAAATCAAAACTGAGCAAACGCGAATTACAGGTGCTCGAAGCCGTTGCCAAAGGGATGAGCAATCAAGAAATCGGCAGAGAACTGGTTATCAGCGAAAATACCGTGCGGGTGCATCTGCGAAAAATTTACGCAAAGCTAGAAGTGCAATCGCGCACCGAAGCCACTATGAAGGGCATTCAAATCGGCATTATTGAGTTACCCGCCGGAGATTTAGGCGCGCCCGCTGCCGCCATCAGCGCCCCCGTCGCGCGCCCGAAACCGGTGGTGCTGGCGCGCTGGCAAATGGTCTATTTTGCCGGAGCCATAACCGCGGCAATTTTGGTACTGCTCACCCCCTATTGGCGGCGCACGGTAAATCCTCCCGTTCACAGTTCCATTCTCGATGTACCGGCAACATCTGCCGCCCCCGCCGTCGCTCCACCGGAGAATCAATGGCAACTGCGCAGCCAAATGCCCACCGCACGGTCTCGGTTGGGTGTGGCGGGGTACAATGGCAATCTTTACCTCATTGGCGGGGAACGAAAAAGCGGCACAACCGGCTTGGTTGAGATTTACACGCCCGATACGCAACAATGGCGGGAAGGAGCCAGCAAACCCACGGCTGTCGCCAATGTGCAAACCATTGTCATCGGCGATGAAATTTTTGTGCCCGGCGGCTGCACCGGTGAACAGGATGCCATCGCCATATTTGAAGTATATAACCCCGCAAAAGATATGTGGCGCACCGCCGCGCCTTTGCCAACAACGCGCTGCGCGTATGCCGCTGCCGCCTTCAACGGAAAGCTGTATCTGTTTGGCGGATGGGATGGGAGCAACTATGTTGCCGATGGGCTGGTTTATTCGCCGGAGGATGACGCATGGCAACCCCTGCCAAATCCGTATCCGCTGGCGGTCGGATTTTCGGCGGCGGCAACTCTGGGCAACGATATTTTTGTCGCCGGGGGATACGACGGAAAAAAAGAAACTACAGCCGTCAACCGATTCAATCCCGAAGCAGCAGAATGGTCTTCTGTCCCGGCGATGAGTTATCCGCGCGGCGGGTTGGGGTTGGTTTCGCTGGGCGACGCGCTGTATGCCGTGGGCGGCGGATGGACATCAATGGTCACCGCGAATGAGAAATTTTCATTGCAAAATGGTCGCTGGAGTGATATCCCCACCCCGTACGCCGGGGAGTGGCGCAACTTGGGATTAACCACCATCAACCGGGAAATATTTGCAGTGGGCGGCTGGAACGGCAATTATCTCGCCGGGGTGCTGTCATACAAAACGGTCTATAAAGTATTCATCCCGCTATCGTATTGAAACGGATGCCGCCGCTTTGCAATTTCTAAATCTCGTCTTAAAGAAGAAAACAAAAGCCCACCGATTGTCAGTAGGCTCTGTTTTTAACGGGAATTTTGGTTATTTTATCGCAGGGCGGAGAATAAATACCCCACCGACATACTCAAAACAACCAAAATTCCAATAGCTGCCACAATTATTTCCTGTCGCGACAAACCATGTTTGGCTTGCGTTTGTCGACGTGGCGCAGGACCTTTTTTCTTGGGGCGTTTTTTGGGGGCGCGCTTTGACATTTTTATCTCCTACCGCTAAATTCATTACCACCGCTAAATTGTACATTCATATCGAGATTATTGCAAAAATAATTTACTTCGTAAAAAATCTTTTGACGCATCATCAAGCTTATGTTATACTTTGCCATCCTCAAGTGAACGACGGGTATTTACCAATAAATCGTTATACGATCATAACACTTCGCGCAACGATGCACAATCCGACCCGCGCTGAAAGTGATTTCAGCCTAATCTTATAGAGAGGTGAAAGGAACTTATGTTGAGTGAAAGATTTAGAAATCTTTCGGTAATTGATAGTTTGCTTTGGCTCTTGCGTACCGGCATTATTGTGTTGGTACTGTGGGGCACCTTTGCCGGATTAACACAGGGCAGACACGATGCTGAACCGTGGGGGCAATTTATTCAGCGCTGTACCACCCAAACCGATGTGGGAACCGTGCAGTGTATGGGCAAATACTCTGCCGAAACTTGGCGCGATTTTGTGATTTTCGGATTGGCACAAGGCGGTATTTACGCCTTAATCGCCTTGGGATACACCCTCGTTTACGGGGTGCTGTTTATGATTAACTTC
>CAYZQQ010000173.1:0-6927 GCA_964480075.1 uncultured Anaerolineaceae bacterium | reverse complement strand
AATTTTTAAACCATGTTGATAGGCATTCAAATACTGCGCATCATAACTAGCCCAATTGTAATTATCGGGGGTAGTGTCGTTTGATTCTATTTGCCGCCAGCTAATCGGTTTGCGCACCCAGAGGGCGTTCGATTCCACCAATCGTTGAAACTGAGGGGTAGAGGTATTGCTCAAATCATAATAGATTTGCACCCCCATTGGCATTGACTCGGAGCGGCAGATGTGAGCAACTAACGGCAAAAAAACGGTATGTGTCAGCTCACCCGTTTGGTCGGGTACTCCCACGGGTACGTTTTTACTCTGGTAAAATTCAGCCTGTGTTGGCGATTCTGACCTTGCTACAAATATATGCTTCACTGTGAATGCGCTTAAAAACAGACTAATCAGGATCGCCGCGCCCACTAACGTAGTTTTTCGATACATGGATATCTATCCTTTCAAGACCAAAGGCAAAAACACTTGTTGTACCTCGAACCCCGCCACCCAGATATTACCCGCACCACCCTCTGCGACGCCGGTTAACCAAAATGGTGACGCTATCGGTGCCGGGTATTCAAAAAACTGTCCATAGCTAATGTAAAAACGTCCCAATTGCCGACCGGTACGCTCGGTGAACCAGATATTATTGGCACCCACCACTAAATTATAGGGTTGCGCATTTGTCGTTGGAACAGGGTATTGAAAAATCGAACCCACTGTTGACATTTTTACCCAACTTAAATTATTTCCCAACAATTCCGTTGTCCATAAATTAGCGCCATCAAATATTAAACTTGCCGGATAGCCGCTACCCGGTATTGAGCTGATTGCCTTAAAATCATCCGGCGGAAGTTGCAGCGTGTTAAATTCAATGATTTTCGTGCTGCCCGCCGGTGCCGTTTCGCCAAACCATACTTTTGTTGCACCGACAGCTATCCCTTCCGGGCTAGAAGCGCTATCGGGAATGGGATATTCCGTTAGGGCATAATGGGTGGTATCGGTGACCACCAAATGCCCCAATTTGTTCGCCGCACGCTCGGTGAACCAAACGCTGCCATCCGTGCCGGCATCAATGCGCCACGGGGCGCTGCCGGCTGCCACGGGGAAAGAAATCACGGTGGTGGCGCTAATGTCCAGCCGCCCAATCCAATTGCCGTCTCTGGCGGTAAACCACAGATACCCGCCATTTGCTGCTATGTCGAACGGAGCGCTTCCCGCCGGTAACTGAATTTCAGAAAACGCATAATTGTTGGTGTCGGTGTATGCCAGTCGCCCAATCCGGTCGGCGCCGGGGTCGGTATACCAAATATCAGTCGCCACCGCGACCACCGATTCCGGACGGCGCGATTCTCCCGTCACTACCGGCAGGGTGATAACCTTAAATTGGGTAATGGTGGTATCAAACCGCAACAGATACCCATCGGCGGCGGGAAATGTTACCGTTTGTACGGCTTGTCCGTCCGGCGGCGCTTCTGCCATCACCCCCACCGAAACAATACTCACCAACAAAACAGTGAGCAAAATGCTCACTGTCACTATTGACAGTACTTTTATCGTTTTCACAATTTCCCCCTTTTTAGCGAAATACCGATTTCCGCTGCATAACCATGCCCCCGAAAATCAACAGCATCCCCGCCACAGCGAACCACGTTCCGCCATTGCTGCCGCCCGTCTCCGGCAAGGTTTGCGGGGCGGGTAATTCTGTGGTAGCAGTGGTCGCCATCGTTTCGGTGATGCCGGGGGTGGGGGTAACGCTCACCGGCGCGCTATAGTATCCCAAATCAACCGTCACATCTTTCACCCCATCTACCTGAACCGTCACCGGCTCTTGCGCTGATACTGCATCACCTGTCAATACCGGCGATACGGTGTATGTTCCCGCCGCCACATTCGACAGAGAATACTTCCCGGCGGAATCGGTGGTCACGTGTACGCCGTTAATTTGCACCGCAATTCCGGCGCCGGGCTGATTGGCGCTCAAATCAGTCACGGTGCCGAGAATGTGACTCGTTGGCGCGCTGTTACTGCCACTGCTTCCATCACTGCCACTGCCGCCACCACCCGGCGATGGTGTCGCGGTGGGACACGGAATGGTGCCCGGCACACAACCCTGATTGCTGTTGCTTGCCCATGCCGTGTTCCCCCCGGCAAAATTTCCCACGGCAACCAACAGCAACACCACCCCCATCACCATCAAATATTTGGATATTGATTTTTTGTCCACAAATATCACCCTCACACATTCTGTCTTCAAGTGTTACATTATATCGAAAAAATGTGTTTTTTGCACATCGAATATTCATTATTGAAAAACTATTTCAATTTCGCGGTCGATGGTCAACGCCAGCGTGAAAGAAAGTTTATTGTCCGAAACCATTTGCGGTGCGGGCGAAACGCTCACTCCTGACCGCCCCGGCGGCAGAATAATCCGCACCCGCACCGGAATTGCCTGCGTGCCCGCCTGCTTTTGGATGGTCAGCCGGTAGCGCCAGCCATCATCGGCGCGAGAAACCACCGCCGGCGGCAGCCGGTAGCGCACGGTAGTGGATACGGTTTCGCCGCGCGGAACCAGCAACAGCGTGCCCCAGCCCGCTTTGCCCGCCACATCGGTGAGGTCGTCCATTTGGGCAGGAAAATCCTCACCAAGAAACATATATTTCCCGGAAACACCGTGCGGCGTGGCGTTCATCAGCACACTACCCGGCGGCACATACACCCGCCAGTAATTCCAGTAACAGCGGTCCATCATATCCCAGTAATCTTTGCCATAACGCGGCTGGGGATTGCACGATGCATTGCTGGCAGCGAGATTGGTTTGGGTCATCGTCAGGGTGGCGGATATCCCAGCCAAATTAGACAAGTTTACCCGATAATTGAGTTTAGTTTCCACCGCCGCGCTCATTTTATTGAACCCGACGTTCGATTCCACCGACAGCAGAAAATCGCCGGGGGGCGATTGCACGGCGCCATCCCATCCCCGCCGGTGGAAAACCGCTTGCGATTGCGGGTTCGCCAGCCAGATTTGCCCGTGACGCTCATCCATCACCGCCACCAGCGCATCTGCCAACTGCACCCAATTGACGCCGGTTGGGTCATCTTCAACCC
Source organism: uncultured Anaerolineaceae bacterium (assembly GCA_964480075.1). GTDB lineage: Bacteria > Chloroflexota > Anaerolineae > 4572-78 > 4572-78 > JANTHQ01. Next base: position 3,843 of record CAYZQQ010000173.1, on the reverse strand, counting down.
GGCTGCGCAGTGCAGAAACCAAATCGCCCATAAAGTTCTTGCGATTTTTGTACCAATCGGCATCCCATCCCTTAAAATTAGGGTCATTCGGCGACCAACCTTTGCGGATGAGTTCAATCACATTTTCGCCGATAGCGGGTTCATCAAAACCGGGAACCTGAACCGGCTCCAGCGCCGCAACCACCATTTGCAGCGCAATTTGATCCACCGCAATCACGCCGTCAATTTGGGTATCGCGGCTGATGTGGTACAGTCGCAACAAATCCTGCACCGCCGTCGGAAAATCGGGCGACCAGTTGCCATCTCGAAAAACCCACAGGTATGCCGACATAATACGTTTCATCGGCGCCGGTGCGGGGGGATATTCGCGGCTGAAATCATCCACCGTGTAACTGTCTTCAATGGTCAGCTCGCCCATTTTTCCGCCATCCAGCGTCAGCAAGCCCACCGCGCTGATAAATCCGCCGGTGGCGCGCATTTCATCGTTATTTTCCGCCAGCAGCATATACGTTTTGGGCGAATCGGTTCCCAGCAAATCGGGCACGGCGGGCGCGAGTTCCAGCCCCAGTTTCAGCAACGGTAACCCTGCGTCAAGCCGATTCACCTGCCGCGCCAACCGGGGCGACAGGGTAGCCGCATCAATTTTGGCGCGATACGCCAGCGCGGTGTCCACTTTTTCTGCCGCCCGTGAAAACGCTTCCGGGTTTTGGACGATGGCGTTTGCTGCGCTCGCCAACAATTCCTCCGCGCCATCCGTGCGATTGAGTATCTGCGGCAAAACGGGCGACAGCGCCGGCAGCACGGTATCGCCCGCCTCTGCCAGCGAAACGCCTATCGGCAGCAGCGCGGGCACGGCGGCAACATCGCCATCAAAGCGGCGCATCACCCCGTAAAACGGCGACAGCCGCGCATCGAGTGCCGTCAAATCAAGCCGGGTTTGATGCACCAGCGATTCAATCTCCGCCGGTGTGGCGGCGCTCGACACGGCGGCAATCGCTTTCGCCCGTGAAAAATCCATCCACAGCGCGCGCGCCGTCCACCCGATGCGCACCACCGGAATCAGCGACACTATTATAATGAACGCGACAACCGCCAAAATTCGGCGTTTCGGGGTGAAAAAGTTTTTCAGCGATGGCAATGAATGCTCCATTTCGACTCGCTACTATTTAAGACGCGGCACAGCGGGCGCGGATACGGTTGCTGTGCCGAGAAGATAGTATCCATTTCGGCAAGTTGGGGCAAATCGGGGTCGTGACGGCGCAAATCCGTCCAATGCCAGCCGAAAGCCGCCAGCCGCGTGTCCACCACCGCCACATCGGGGCGTTTTTTCAAGGCGAAGCGGGCATACCACAGCGCGAATGTGGCGCGGTCGGTGTCGGTCAGCAGCACCGCATCGGGCGGTGTATCCGCCAGCACCGATTGCCAGAAAGTTTCGGCGGCGGTATCGCGGCGTAAATCCACTATTTTCCAATTTACGCCCGCCGTCAGCAACAAAATAGCCATCACCGCACCAATGGTCAGCCCGTGCCAACGCGGGGAAACATCTTCCAGCAACTGAATCAGTCCCAGCCCCACCGCGATACCCATCAGCAAAAACACCGGTAGCAGATAGACGAATGAATCGGCAGTGGCATAGCCCAGCGCCCAAACGATATATCCGCCCGCCGAAACGCCCGCCGCCAGCATCCGACGCGGGTCTCGCCGCCAAAGCCGCCACGCACCCAACACCGCCAGCGCCAGCGGCACAATACCGGGGCTGATGAAATATCGCGCCAGCGCGGGGATGCGGCGCGCCAGCGAATCAATGGGCAGGGAAAACAGATAGCCGCGATAAATTTGCCCGCTCACCAATGCCCAAAACCCGCCGAGCGTGTCCGGCGCGCCCCAGGTGATGGCACCGTGCCCGGCTCGCAGGGGCAGGTAGAGGAAAATCGCCGCACCGAGCAGAAAACCGAGAATCGAGTGGCGAATGGCGAGTTGCAAATGACGAATGATGAAATATCCCAATATCGGCAACCAGAAAATTACCGTGAGATGGGTTCCCATCGCCAGCCCGAACAGCAATCCGGTCAGAAAAGCATATCGCTGACGTTTTCCATCAATTTGAAAATGTGTCATTCCGAAATTTCCCACAGGAAAATATCCGGAATCTATGGATTCCCGTTTTCGCGGGAATGACATCACTGCGTTTTGTCTGCCGCCATAAAGTTGCTCTATCAGCCACAGCAGCAACCCCATAAAAAACAGATTCACGCCGTAAACTTCGGTGATGATGGCTTGCCCCCAAACCAGTGGCGTCAGCGCAAACGCCCACGCGCCGATGACCCCCGCCCGGCGATTGCCCGTGCGCTCGGCGATGATGCGATACACCCAAAACGCCGCGCCCGCCGTCGCCAGCGCGGACAGCAGATTGAATCGCCATGCCAGCGTGCCGAGTGGAATTTTACTGAACAACCAGCCGAGCAAAACATAGGTTGGGTATCCGGAGGGGTGCGGCACACCGAGCGTCGCTGCTGCCGTGATGAGATCTCCGCCGTCTGCGCCGTTGTGCGCCCACGTGAGCCCGCGCGGCATGGTGAGCAGATAGACGGTCAGCGGCACAAAAAACGCCAGCGCCGGAAAAATGCTGCGGCGCTTCATTCCAACCGACCCGATAGCGTCAGTTTCAGCCACCCCCATGCGAATCCCGCTCCCAGCGATACCGCCCGCGCGATGAGCATGAACGGCGCCACCGCCAACACCGCCGGATCGCGCCGCTGAATTTTCCGGTAAAATGGCACGCCACTGAACACCAGCGCGAGCCAGCTCGCCAGCGATGCCCCCGCCAGCCATCCCCGCCGAAACAGAATCGCCAGCACGAGCAATCCGCCTCCCAGCGAGGCGAAACCCATCTGCAATTTCAGCACCTGCGGCGTGTGCGAATCATGCGCCAATTTGTCGGGATGCCGGCGCACCACCAGATTTTTCCAGTATCCAATGAAAAATTTGCGACGGATATAGTCGCCCACCGAAGGGTCATGCCGGTGCGCTACCACCGCGTCCGGGGCAAACACCAGCCGGTAGCCCGCCTCCGCCAGCCGGAACGAAAACTCCTGGTCTTCCACCGATGCGCCGGGAAAAGTCGTGTCGAAGCCGCCCATCTGCAAAAAAATGTCACGGCGGTACGCAGCGGAATAGGTGTCCACAAAATCAATCTGCGGCAAACGCGCCATGCCGTCATATTTATCCTGATACTCCTGTTGAACGAATCGCGGCGTGAATTCGGATTGTTCCGTTTTATAAACGCCCTTCGCCCCCGCCACGGACGGGTCGGCAAAAGGGGCAACCATCCGCGCCACCCAATCCGGCGCGGGGATGCAGTCGCTATCGGTAAAGAGCAGAAGCTCGCCCTGCGCCGCCTGCGCCCCGCGATTCCGCGCCGCCGCCGCGCCCGCATTCTGCTGCCGGATTATTCGCGCACCCGCCGCTGCCGCTTGGTGCGCCGTGTCATCAGCAGAGCCGTCATCCACCACTATGATTTCATAGCGATGGGGCGGGATGGTCTGGGTTTTCAACGCCCGCACGCACGCCGAAATGGAATCGGCGGCATTGTAGGCGGGAATGATGATGGAAAATTCGGGGATCCGCGACTCGCTATTCGTCATTCGCTACTCGAAAACTCAACACGGCGGCGAGGGCAATCGGCGGGAGAAAAACCGTCAGATGCAGAATCAAGCCGTAGCTGAAAGCCTCATCATACCCCACACCGAAGAGCGCCAGCGCCACCACGCTCAGCCCCTCAAACACGCCGATGCGCCCCGGCAGCGAGGGCACCGCCACGCCCACCTGCAACACAATCAGCAG
>CAYZQQ010000172.1:0-6933 GCA_964480075.1 uncultured Anaerolineaceae bacterium | reverse complement strand
AAGTCGGCTTGAGTTATGAGCTTGAACTTTAGTTCAAAGCAAAGCTAATTACTGATGACCAAAAACTATTATGCTTCTGCTTCCGTTCCTTTTTACCGCCACCGGGTTTGTTCAACTTTCGCTGTTGAACGGATTCCGCTGGGAATATGGCGCGGCGCTGGTGGTGTGGACGCTGGCATTCGCGGGTGCGGATGTGCTGCTTCACCGGCGCCTGCCCCCCGCGAACCCACACCTGCTGCCGCTCACCGCGCTGCTGGTGGGGTGGGGGCTGGTGCTGATTGCCCGCCTCGCGCCGAATTTTCTGCTGCGGCAAAGTATCTGGTTGGTGGTCAGCACGGCGGCACTGCTGGCGGTGGCACTCGCGCCGCGCAGTGTGAGTTGGCTGCGGCGGTATAAATATAGCTGGCTCATCGCGGGGTTGACACTGTTGGCAGCAACGCTGGTTTTTGGCGTCAATCCAAGCGGCGCGGGGGCACGGCTGTGGCTTGGGCTGGGTGGCGTGTATTTTCAACCCGCCGAACCGCTCAAAATTCTGCTGGTGGTCTTTTTGGCGGGCTATCTCGCCGACAGCCGCCGTCAGATGATTGATCGTCCCGCGAAAATCGGCAAACTGCCCCTGCCACACCCCGCCTATTTTGGTCCTATGCTGCTGATGTGGGGCTTTTCAATTTTGCTCCTGTTCTGGCAGCGCGATTTGGGTGCGGCGCTCCTCTTTTTTGTCACCTTTTTGCTCATGCTCTATCTCGCCATCGGACAAAAACGGTATCTGCTGGTGGGAACAGGCTTGCTGCTGCTGGTCGGATTTATCGGCACAAAAATGTTCGATTACGTGGCATTGCGCGTTGAAGCTTGGTGGAATCCGTGGCTCGACCCGGCGGGGCGGTCGTTTCAAATTGTGCAATCGCTGCTGGCGTTTGCCAGCGGCGGCATCTTCGGGCAGGGGGTGGGGCAGGGGCTGCCCACCGCCATTCCGGTGGTGCATACCGATTTCGTTTTCGCTGCCATTGGCGAGGAGTACGGCGCGCTCGGCGCGTTAGGGGCGTTGCTGGCACTGGGGCTGATGGTCTTTCTGGCATTTCAAATTGCGGCGGGGGGGCGCACCCACTTTCAAAAACTGCTCGCCGCCGGTTTGGGAAGTATGCTCGGTGCGCAAACGCTGTTGATTGCGGGTGGCACGCTCAAACTCATCCCACTCACGGGCGTGACTCTGCCCTTTGTGAGCTACGGCGGCAGTTCATTGCTCACCGGATTCATTATGGTGGGGCTGCTGCTGGTCGTTTCGCGGGAGGCGTGAAAACGCGATGCGTGAAACGTAAAGCGTGTTCTCACTCATCTCGTGTTGGGGATTGATTATTGACATAACTATACATGATTTGAGCCTGTATTCATTATTTATTTGTCATAACTACTCATAAATGAACCATGCCCATATTTTTATGGATCCCGAATATTTTCCCTGAAAAATTCCGGAATGACATATACTGTCCGGCAGCATAAAGCAACAGGATTTTACGGGAATCCGTGATACTTTATGCCGCGTTTGAGTATATCAGTTGACGCAGAAAAATTCAATAGATTTTTGCAAAATATTGAAAAACGATGTGACGTACCATTACGGTCACTGTTTTGGGAGGAAAATGCACTTATATTTTATTCGACATGCGCAATCAACCAATAATTTATTGTGGGAAATGACGGGCTACGATGAGGGGCGGCACGAAGACCCGGAACTGACCGATTTGGGCAAAAATCAGACCCATCGAGTGGCGGATTTTCTGGCGAATCCATCGTTGTTAAAGCCTGCTACCCGTGATGCCGAAGCGCAAAATATCGATGGTTTTAATTTGACGCATCTCTATTCCAGCTTGATGGTGCGGGCGATGGAGACCGCCGCCGCTATTGCCGAAACCACCCAACTTGTTCCGGTGGCGCGGGCTGACCTGCACGAAACGGGCGGTATTTGGCTGAAACATCCCGAAACAGGCGAGCGCGAAGGGTTGCCCGGAATGACTCGTGCAGAACTGACGACACGATTTCCGCAGTTTCAATTGCCTGTTTCAATAAATGGCGATGGTTGGTGGAGCCAACCCATGGAGCCGTGGGAAGATGGTTTTTTGCGGGCGAAGGCATTTTTGGCGGAGTTGCGTGAAACACACGGCGAAGATGACCGCATCGCCGTGGTGAGCCATGGCATGTTTTACAATCAATTGATAAAGAGTTTGCTGGATTTGCCGCCGGAGATGGACATTTGGTTTTCGATGAACAATGTTGCCATTACCCGGATAGATTTTACCGAGCAGCGCACCCGGCTGGCATACCATAATCGAGTAGATTTTCTGCCGCCGGAAATGGTGACGTGAAACAAAAAACGGACGGCTCACATCGAGCCGTCCGTTTGGCTTTTGGAAACTATTTTCCCAGCAGTTCCATGAGTTTTTGAATGCGGGGGAGCATTTCGGCGGGGTTGGGATGCAATCCCTCTGCCAGCAGCGCATTGTCGAATAACTGCTCAATGAGCAGGTCGGCTTTGCCGAAATCGGTTTTTAACAGGTGAGAAATGGTCTGAATAATGATATGCCCGCGATTTATTTCCAGTACCCGTTTGGACACTTTATAATCTTTTTCCAATATGCGGCGAATGCGTTCCATTTCCTGCCCTTCGGTGCCCTCCGGGGCGATGAGCCGCACCGGGCTGGTGTGCAACCGTTTGGCTTCGCGCACGTCTTCCACTTTATCTCCCAGCACCGATTTAAACCGGGCAATGACTTCCGCAAATTGGGCGTCGGGCAATTTTTCTTTGGCAGCTTCTACCTCGGCGGCGCTTTCTGCTGTTTCATCCACGGATGCGGTTTCCACATTTTGTAATTTGTGCCCGTCAAACTCGTGCATGGTGGTGAGCATAAAAGAGTCCATCGCATCGGTCATATACAGCACCGGAATTTCTCGCGCTTTAAAACTGTCCATATGCGGACTATTGCCGGCGGAAATAACACTGTCGGCAATTAAATAATAGATATCTTCTTGCCCTTCGGGTATAGCTTCTACATATTTTGCCAGCGAAATCAGCTCGTCGGCGGCGCGGGTGGAACAATGGAAGCGCAATAATTTTGCCAGCGATTCCACGGCAGTGGGGTCGGTAGCAATGCCTTCTTTAATGAACGGGCTGAATTCCTTCCAGAATGTTTTATATTTTTCGGGGTCGTCGTTGCCCATCTCTTCCAGTGCCCGCGTGACTCGTTTGGTCAGTAAATTTTTTAATTTGTTGATGACGCGGGTATTTTGCACCGCTTCGCGTGATACACTGAGCGAAATATCTTCTGAATCTACCACGCCGTGAATAAAGCGATAGTGGTTGGGCAGCAGGTCGGTGATGTATTCTTCAATGAGTACATTGCGGCTGTACAGTTTTAATCCCGGTTCTTTCCGCAAACTGAACACGCTTCCTTCGCGGGCGGCGGGAATGAACAGCAGGGCTTTTACCTGCACGGGTGCATCTACCGCCAGATGAATGTGTGCCAGCGGGTCGGTAAAATCGAGCGTGAGTTGTTTGTAAAACTCGTTGTATTTTTCGGTGTCCACCTCTGCCGGTGATTGCCGCCAAATGGCAGTCTGTTGATTGGCGGCATGTTTGTCGTCGCCTGTGCCGACATAAATGGGACGGGTAACAAAATCGCTGTGTTTCTTGACGATGGTTTCCAGCCGATAAAGGTTGGCAAAATCATGCGAGTCGTCGTTCAATTTTACGATGATGGTGGTGCCGCGGTCGGCCTTTTCGGCGCTTTCGATGGTGTATGTGTCCGAACCGTTGGATACCCAGCGCACGGCTGTGGCATCTTGGCGGTAACTGCGAGAAATCACTTCTACTTCTTTGGCGACCATAAAAACAGAATAGAAGCCAACGCCAAACTGCCCGATGATATTGGTGGCTTGCCCTTTGCTTTCTTTCAAGCGTTCCAAAAACTCTTTGGCGCCCGATTTGGCAATGGTTCCCAAATTTTCAATGAGCTCATCGTGGGTCATCCCGATACCGGTATCGCGAATGGTGATGGTTTTTGCCGCTTCGTCCACATCGAGCCAAATTGCCAGTTCTGCATCCGGGTCAAGTACATCGTGGTTGGTGAGCATCTCAAATTGCACCCGATTGAGTGCATCAGATGCGTTAGAAATGAGTTCCCGCAAAAAAATTTCTTTGTCGGTGTATAACGAATGCACCAAAATGTTCAGTAATTGCTGAACTTCCGCTTTAAATTGAAAAGATTCTGTTGTTTTTGTCATTGTTTCCTCCGAAAATTAGTTGTTGGTAATTTGAGATTAGTTATTGGTGACGGCGATAAGTCTCCAATTTCCAATAACCAATCCCCAATTGAAAATCACACAAAACGCCCTGCACCGTCGCTGGAAACGCCGTGCGTATCGCCGGCAAATTGATATTCCAGGTCGAGCAGGGTGTTGATGTATTGCATAATTGTGTCGGTGGCGGCTTGGAAGGTCTCGCCGTATTTGACATCGGTTTCCGTTGTGAACGGCTCGAACGGCTCATTGATGGCAAACGGCGCGAGCGCGCCATCCAATGTTAGCGGTGCGCCGATGCGGTACGTGACCGTACCCCGTTTGGCAAATGGCGAGCCGCTCGGATACAACTTGTTTGACCCGTTGCAGCCCACCGGAATGACCGGCACGCCCGTCTTCAGGGCAATTTGGGCAATGCCCGGATGCCCCGGTGTGAGCCGTACCGAGCGCGTGCCTTCCGGAAAAATGAGCAGGCTCAGCCGCTGTTTTGTTAGCGCCGTGATGCTTATTTGCGCGACCAACCGCATAAACTGCTGGAATCGATTTTGAATGAATGTCGGAAAAGGTTGCTGTGTCGGGTCAAAATCGGTGTGCGGGGTTGTGGCAAATTGCCGCAACGGTTCATCTGCCGCCGCGAAAAACGCCTCGGTGGAAAGCTCGCCGTCAACCCAGTCTCGTAACAAGCGGTATTCAGTTTTTTGGGGGCGTCGGCGCAGGGTCTGTTGAAAATTTTTGGCAATGATGTATCCGCGCGATGGCACGGGAATACAGCCGGTGGCATTTAAAAAACCGGCGATGAGCGCATTTTGATAATATTTTCCTTTGACCCATGGCGCAATAGAGCGATAATCGGACCATAAATACGCCATAAAAGGAAGGTAATTGTAACGGTCGGTATGGTTCATCGCAAAAATCACCGCTTTGTCGCGCGGAATACGGGCTTGGTTCTTAAAAACGATGGTTACTTTCCGTAAATCTTGTTTGACGGGAATCAACGCCATACGCTGTCCCAGTGATTGCTGACGGAGCTTCAATTTACGGAGTTGTTGTTCGGTAATCACCCGGAGCCTCCCACCGGTACACCAATCTTATAATCCGGCAATCAGTATACCACAGTTGTGTTAGTTTTTTGTTAGAGCGCCGTTCGTTTTTTATTGGATGTGTGGGTGTTGCGCCGCGAAATTTTCTGCTTTTTGGATGCGCTCACCGAGCGGGGGATGGGTGTAAAAAATAAACTTCTCCCATGCGGGTACGGTCACCAGTGACACATTTTCCACCGCGAACCGCTCGAACATTTGCGCGGCGGCGTGCGGTTTGCCCCCGATTTCCAGCGCAAAATCATCGGCTTGAGCTTCCGCCGCGCGGCTGATGCCATTGGCAATCGGCAGCGTCAGCGCGGAAACCAGCGCCATCACCCCCAGCAGATACGGATATGCCGCCACATCTCCCGGTGACCGCCAGCCCATTCGTCGCCATACCCCATTGAACCATCGGCGCAGGGCAAATAATCCCAACCACAGTGCCGCACTGCCCCCAGCACATACCATAGTATGTGGTGATGCACCCAATGACCCATTTCATGGGCAATGACTATGTCCACTTCATCGGGGGGATGGTTTTTCAGCAGGGTATCCCACAGCACAATTTTACTGGCGTTGCCAAAGCCGGTAAAGTACGCATTTACCGCCGATGTTTTACTGCTGGCATTGATAATGTCAATATTATCAATGGTAATGCCTGCCCGGTCTGCCATCACTTCAATGCGCTGGTGCAGGGCTTCATCCGTCAGCGGGGAAACTTTATAAAATAGCGGGGTGATGACCACCGGCTCCAGCAAAATATAGCCAAATGCAAAAGCCATAAATCCCGCCCCCGCCCAAATGTGCCATCGGCGTGGCGAAAGGTTCACCAGCGCGAAAAATCCGCCGTACAGCACCCAGTTGGTCAGCAATCCGATGCTCCACCCCACTGCAAAATCTCGCGCCCAGGCACCGAATAACTGGGCAGACAAGCCAAATTGATGGCGCAACACAAATCCATATACCGAAAAAGGCAGGTAAATGACAGTGATGCTCGCTGTTACCCAACCGATGAACAGCGCAGCCACCAGCGTCCCTGTCCATCGATTGCGCCGCCGGGTCACGCGAAACACCCATGCTTCAATGCGGGCGCGCCAGCGCACTGCCCAGCCGCTAAATTGCAGCAGCAGGAGCAGCACTGGATAAATAATCAGTTCCTCGATGCGCAATGGTAACACCAGCGCGTGCAGAGCTTCGGCTTTGGGACTGTTATGCAGGGCGCCATTCGCCGCTGCCACCGCCGCAGCCAGCGATTCGGCGTGCTGTCCAATGCCCGTTGCCAGATATACCCATGGGCTGAGCATAATTATTGCAATGATGGCAACAAGCCATGTCCGAGTGTTATTTTGAATTTTCATATATTTATGATAATCCGATTATGAGTGTGTGACAAACACGTCATCGCAGTTTGTGCCGTGGGGCGGGTTTTGCAATATGCGTCAATCGGGCATTTTAGAGGACTACCGACCGGTATCGGTATGGCGGAGGGCAGCCGTACAAATTTGTATGGCAATTGGCAGGTTAAAATCAGCGTGTCATCAAGTAACGACAGTTAAACTGTGAT
>CAYZQQ010000171.1:0-6940 GCA_964480075.1 uncultured Anaerolineaceae bacterium | reverse complement strand
GTGCTGGAGGCGCTGGGCGTGAATCTGGATGTTTCGCCCGAACAGGTGGCGGACGCGATTGACGCGGTGGGCATCGGGTTTATGTTCGCTCCGAAACTCCATCCGGCGATGAAGCACGCCATCGGACCGCGCCGCGAGCTGGGGGTGCGCAGTATCTTCAATCTGCTGGGACCGCTCACCAATCCCGCCGGTGCGCCCGCGCAGATTATGGGCGTGTATGATGGCAATCTGACCGAAACCATCGCCGAAGTGCTGGGCGGGCTGGGCAATCGCGCGGCGTTTGTGGTGCATGGCGCGGGCGGGCTGGATGAACTGACCACCACCGGCGCGAATCGGGTCAGTATTTTGGACGATGGCGCGGTTCACACCGAAACCATTCTGCCGGAAACCCTCGGTTTTACGCGGCCAGACGCGGCGGAATTGCGCGGCGGCGACGCGGCGGAAAATGCGCGCATCACCCGCGCTATTTTGGCGGGGGATGACCGCTCGGCGCGGCGGGACGTGGTTTTGTTGAATGCGGGCGCGGCTCTGGTGGCAGGGGAAAAAGCCGCTACGCTTGCCGACGGTATTTCGCTGGCGCGGAAAAGTCTCGACAGCGGGGCGGCGCTCGGCGCGCTGGAGAAACTGGTGGCGTTCACCAACCGCCCGCCCGTCTTCGCCAGCCCGTATCGCAGTTTTATTCCGTGAGCCGAAGTACGAATTGCGAGTGACGAACAGCGAATGCGACCCTGCGACGTGAAAGTGAGCAGGTGAGAAAGTGAGCAAGTGGGAGAGTGAGACTTTGGACTTGCAACTTTGGACATTGGATTGAAAACTGATTGCAACCTTGAACTTTGAACTTTGAACCCGATACATGAAACCAAAAACCATCTTAAACGACATCATTCGCTATAAAAAGAATATTGAACTGCCCAAACAGAAGGAAACCGTTTCGCTTGCTACGGTGCGGGCACAGGCGGTGTTGGTGGCTGACACGCCGGATTTCCTTTCCGCGCTGAAGCATGCGCCGGGGGTGGCGTTGATTGCGGAAGTGAAAAAAGCCTCGCCCAGCAAGGGGGTCATCCGCCCCGATTTTGACCCCGTGGAATTGGCGCGGGGGTATGCCGAAAACGGCGCGGCGGCCATCAGCGTGCTGACCGACACCAACTATTTTCAGGGGCGATTGGAATTTCTGCGGCAGATTTCTGCTGCGTTGAACCGGGCCGGGCTGGTGCGCCCATTACTGCGGAAGGATTTTATTTTCGACTCCTACCAGATTTACGAAGCCCGCGCGGCGGGCGCATCGGCGGTGCTGTTGATTGCCGCCGTGCTGAAAGACGCGGAACTGGAATCGCTGTACGGGCTGGCGCGCAAATTGGGGCTGACCGTGCTGCTGGAAGTCCACAACCGCGCGGATTTGGAACAGGTTTTGCCGCTCAATCCGCGGCTCATCGGGGTGAACAACCGCGATTTGCGCGATTTTTCGGTGCGGCTGGAAACCAGTTTCGACCTGCGCCCGCTCATCCCCGCCGAAACGCTGATGGTGGCGGAAAGCGGCATTCGCGCCCGCGCCGATGTGGAACGGCTGGCGGCGGCGGGCATTGACGCGGCGCTGGTCGGCGAAGCCATTGTGCAGCAGAAGGACGTCGGGCGGAAAGTGCGGGAGTTGCTCGGTGGAAAGTGAGAAAGTGAGCGGGGGAGAAAGTGGGCGCAGCGCACCGACGCACCGGCATACTTTCTCACCTGCGGAGGAAAGTAACCATCATACATTGGTGAAGATATGTGGTATCACCAATCTTGAAGACGCGCTCATCGCCGCCGAAGCGGGCGCGGATATGCTCGGCTTCATTTTTTATCCCCCCAGCGCGCGGTATGTTTCGCCGGAGAGTGTCAGACAAATTGTCCAAAGTCTCAAGTATCAGGTCCAAAGTCGAATGGAAATGAAACCTGACTTGAAACTTGAAACTTTAGACTTGAAACCATCGTTCGTCGGCGTGTTCGTCAATTCTCCCGCCGCTGAAATCCGCGACATTATGGACTTCTGCGGGTTGGATTTGGCGCAACTCCACGGCGATGAATCGCCGGAAATGGTGGCAGGGTTTCACGGACGGGCGTTCAAAGCCATCAGCCCGTCATCACTGCCGGAAGCGGAAAATATTTCGTCACGCGTCATTCGTCACGCGCCATGTGTGCTGCTGGATGCCTTCCATCCCACCGAGCGCGGCGGCACGGGTCTCACCGCCGATTGGAAACTGGCGGCGCGACTTGCCGCGCAATATCCCGTTTTACTCGCGGGCGGCCTCACGCCGGAAAACGTCGCCGATGCCATTCGCACCGTGCGCCCGTTCGGCGTGGATGTCAGCAGTGGCGTGGAAGCCTCAAAGGGGAAGAAAGACCCGGCAAAAGTCCGGGCGTTTATTGCGCAGGTAAGAAAGTGAGCAGGTGAGAAAATGGGCAGGTGAGAAAGTGAGATTGGAGATTTGTATTGCGTGAAACGTGATGCGTGATGTGTGAAACGTGATTACACTCTGCAACTCTGCAACTCTGTGACTCTGCAACTTTGGACTTGAGACTTTGGACTTGAGACCTGAAACTTTGAATAAATTTTACCTTTTGCATTTTTAATTTTGCATTCGAGAACCCGGAGGTTTTTATGAACATCACCCATGCGGTGAACGGTAAATTCGGGCAGTATGGCGGGCAATTCGTGCCGGAAACACTTATGCCCGCGTTGGCGGAACTGGAATCGGCATACGCCGCCGCCATCGCCGACCCCGACTTTATGGCGGAATTCGAGCATCTGCTGAAAACGTATGTCGGGCGCGAATCGCCGCTGACGTTTGCCCGCCGTCTGACCGACCATCTCGGCGGCGCGAAAATCTACCTGAAGCGGGAAGACCTGAACCACTCCGGGGCGCACAAAATCAACAACGCGCTGGGGCAGGCATTGCTGGCGCAGCGGATGGGCAAACGGCGCATCGTTGCCGAAACGGGCGCGGGACAGCACGGCGTCGGTACGGCAACTGCCTGCGCGCTGTTAGGGCTGGAGTGCATTGTTTACATGGGCACGGTAGATATCGCCCGCCAGCGACCGAATGTGTACCGCATGCAACTGCTCGGCGCGGAAGTGCGGCCGGTGGAATCGGGCAGTAAAACGCTGAAAGACGCTATCAACGAAGCCATCCGCGACTGGGTGACAAATGTGGACACCACCCATTATCTGCTCGGTTCGGTATTGGGGCCGCACCCGTACCCCACCATCGTCCGCGATTTTCAGAGCGTCATCGGACATGAAGCGCGGCGGCAAATTCTGGACGCGGAAGGCCGTCTGCCCGATATGCTCATCGCGTGCATCGGCGGCGGCTCGAATGCTATCGGGCTGTTTCAGGCATTTCTGGAAGATGAATCGGTGGCGATGATTGGGGTGGAAGCGGGCGGACTCGGCATTGAGAGCGGCAAACACGCCGCCCGGTTCGCCGACCCCGACCGCGCGTGGGTGGGCGTGCTGCACGGCACGCGCTCTTTCGTTTTGCAAACCGCCGACGGGCAAATTATGGAGACGCACTCCGTCAGCGCCGGGCTGGATTACCCCTCCGTGGGACCGCAGCACGCTCTGTTGCGCGATGTGGAACGCGCGGGTTACACCTTCGCCACGGATGACGAAGCGCTGGAAGCCTTCCATCTTCTTTCGCGGCTGGAAGGGATTATCCCCGCGCTGGAATCGTCGCACGCTGTCGCCGAAGTTATCAAACGCGCCCCGAAAATGTCAAAAAATAACATCATTATCGTCAATATTTCCGGGCGGGGCGATAAAGATTTGGATACGGTGATGGGGATAATGAAGAGTGAAAAATGAAAACGTATTTCGTATTGCGTGAATTACGCAATACGAAATACGTTAGGGCATGTTGACGTTTACCGATTTCACCCCTTCGATACGACCCTCGCCGGGGGCTCATGTCTACTCAGGATGAAATCGGAGAGAAAAACGCATCCTGAGTAGCACACAGCGCGTATCGAAGGGCGTTTGTAACTGTACCGTCATAAAATGACGTTGTGGGGATCCGTGTTTTTCACCCCGAAATAAATTTCAGGGCTGAAAGCCAAAGCCGACTTTAAGTCGGCTTGAGTTATGAGCCTGAACTTTAGTTCAAGGCGAAGACCGATGCCTGTATAGTCACGGGCGTTTTTCGCGGAAATGATGAAACGTCAATACACCCTAAAAACCTTGAACTTTGAACCTGAAACATGAGACCGGAGAAACCTATGACTCTCGAAAATATCACAAACGCATTCACCCGCAAACCCGCCTTTATGCCCTACATCCCGCTGGGATACCCCACCCCCGCAGCGTCGCTAGACGCGGTGCGGGCGGTGGTCGCCGCCGGTGCAGATATGGTCGAACTCGGCGTGCCCTTTTCCGACCCGCTTGCCGACGGCCCGACCATTCAAGCCGCCACCCAGCGCGCGCTGGAAAACGGTATTACCGTGGCAACCTGCCTGCACATGGCGGCGCAGCTTCGCGCCGAAGGCATCACCGTGCCATTTCTGCTGATGGGCTATCTCAACCCATTTTTGGCATTCGGGCTGGAAAACCTGGTTTCTGCCGCCGCCCATGCCGAAATTGACGGTTTCATCATCCCCGACCTGCCCCCCGAAGAGGCGGGCGAACTGGACGCGCTCTGCCGCCGCGAAAATCTGGCGCTGGTCTATTTTCTCGCGCCAACCAGCACCCCGGAGCGCATCGCGCGGGTGACGGAAAAAGCGCGCGGCTTCATCTATCTGGTATCGCTGACGGGCGTAACCGGCGCGCGCAACCAACTTTCCGACACCCTGCCGCAATTTGTGGCGCGGGTGCGCGCCGCCACCGATACCCCGCTCGCAGTTGGGTTCGGCATCGGAGATGGTGCGCAGGCGCGGCAAGTGGCGCAATTCGCCGATGGGGTCATCGTGGGCAGTGCGCTGGTCAAACGCATGGCAGACTCCACAGCCGCCGTGCGTGCGTTGGCGGAAGAAATTGCCGGGGCGATCCATCGCTAGAGATACCCCGCGCCAATTGACAAATCGGGCAATTCAGATTAAAACGTGATGGAGAGTATATTCCCATCGCGTTTTTATTGGAGATTGTTTGTGATGACGTAAACCGTGAATCGTGATGACTTTTGACTTGAAACCCGAAACAGGAGACCCCATGACCCATCACACCAGTGGAAAACACCGAGAAAAAGCAAAAGCCGCTGGAAAAGACACGGTGAAACTCGCGATTGTGACCGTGAGCGACACCCGCACGCCCGAAACGGACGTGAACCGCGCCTACCTTTCCGACCGGATTGCCGCCGCCGGACACACACTGACAGCCTACCGGCTCATCAAAGATGAACCCGCGCAGGTGGTCGCCGTGTTGGATGAACTGGCAGAGTCTGACGCGGAAATCATCCTCTTCAACGGTGGAACGGGTATTGCCCGCCGTGATACCACCTTCGATGCCCTCAGCACACGGCTGGAAAAACCCCTGCCCGGCTTCGGCGAGATTTTCCGCATGCTCAGCTTCGCCGAAATCGGCGGCGCGGCGATGCTGTCGCGGGCAACGGCGGGCGTGTATCGCGGCAAAGTCATCTTTTCCACCCCCGGTTCGCCGGGCGCGGTGCGGCTGGCATGGGAAAAACTCATCGCGCCGGAAGTGTCCCATCTGGCATGGGAATTGGTACGCTGACTGTGAATCTCTTTGACCGGCTGCGGCAATTTTTGGGGGATAGCCGCCCCGCGCCCCGCCCGTACAGCTATCCCGCCGGTGTGTTCGATATCCCCGTGCTGGTGGTGAAATATTTTCCGCCGGCGGGCAACCGCATCGACCCCGTCATTACCGGCGATGTGAACGCGCCGCTTGACGCGATTCGCGCCCACACCGAGCGCACCACGGCGCAGGTTGTTTCCGCGCTGGAGCGGGGCAGCATTTTTCACGGCTACAAAAATCCCGCCGCCCAGCCGAGTTTGCGCTACCGCGTGCTGGACACCATTGAATTTTTGGAACCACTGCCAACCTTTTCAAAATTTGGACACCGTGTGCCGATGACCGATTACAACGCCATTATGCGCCGCATTGATATTGAAACGTGGGTGCGCGAGCGCGGCGTAAAAGAGGTGTGGTTGTGGGGCTATCACGGCGGGATGGTGGAAATGTGGGAATCGAATATGGCGGGACCTTTCGGCGACCTCAGCAACTCTGACCGCGACCCGCGCGACCTGCCCGCGCTGGAAAAAACATACACCGTGTACCATTACAATTATCAGCGCGGCGCGTCTGAGGCGGTGGAAGACCACATCCACCAAATTGAAGCCGTGTTGCGCCATGTGGACGAGCATCTTTTCTGGCGAAAATTTGTCGGCAAACCCGGCGAAGGGCGCTGCGGCTGGGCGCATTTTCCCCCCAATGGCGAACGCGATTACGATTGGGCAAACCCGAAATTCGTTTGGACAGACATTGAAGACTGGCAACCCGATGGTGGTGCGCGCAAAAAAATGAATTGCCGCCGTTGGAACGGCAACAGCCTCGACTGGTTTATCTTTTGGATGCAGAATCTGCCCGGCGCGGACAACGGCATTGACTATCGCGGCAAACGGCTCACCAACTGGTGGACGTTCATCGGCGATTTTGACGGCGCAATGGCGGCACGGCTGGGGTTGGTGGAACGATAATGATACTGGACGCTTTTAAAAAAGTGAGAGGATGGGAACGCAGATGACACTGATTTTTCGTATTGCGTAAAACGTATTGCGTAAATTTACGCGGTAGCACTGCACTAAACCGTGGAGCGGAATAGAACGCAGAAAACAATCCAACATGTCATTCCCGCGAAGGCGGGAATCCATTAGTTCTCGCTGTGGATACCGGATATTTCCCTTCGGAGTGCCACCAACTGATTGCACCAGTGCATCCACCTCATCGCCCACGGCAGGTATA
>CAYZQQ010000170.1:0-7006 GCA_964480075.1 uncultured Anaerolineaceae bacterium | reverse complement strand
GGGTCGGTGGCGGCAACTTCCACCGCTTCTGAAATGGCAATGCCGAGCGAGCCGCGTGAGTCGGGATGTTCTGCCAAAATGGCGCGTCCGGCGTGGGTGCGGTTGCTGGGGCTGGGATACACCGTCGCGCCGAAAGCCTGAATCAAGCCACGCCGGTACGGTTTTTGGTCGTAACTGACGCGCACCATATATACTTCACATGCCATATCAAAAAATGCGCATGCCATTGCCAGCGATGACCCCCACTGCCCGGCGCCCGTTTCGGTGGCGAGCCGTTTTACGCCGGCTTGTTTATTGTAAAATGCCTGTGCCACGGCGGTGTTCGGTTTGTGAGACCCGGCGGGGCTGCTCCCTTCGTATTTGTAATAAATGCGGGCGGGCGTATCGAGCAGTTTTTCCAGCCGGCGGGCGCGGAAAAGGGGCGTCGGTCGCCATTGGCGGTAAAGTTCGCGCACCGGGTCGGGGATGTCGATGAATTTTTCAGCGCTCACTTCCTGCATGATTAATTCCATGGGGAACAACGGGGCGAGGTCGTCGGGGGTAATGGGTTGCCCCGTGCCGGGATGCAGTACCGGGGGAGCGGGTTCGGGCAAATCGGCTTGAATATTATACCATTGTCGGGGTATATGGTCTTCTGATAGCATATATTTTACGGTACTCATAAGTTCTCCTTTTTGGTTGACGGGTGAATGCGCAGAAGTATATCATATCTCAATGCAATCGTCAACGGTAAAAAAGGCGATTTTCTATTGACCTGAACGAATTATTGACGAATATATTTTTTATGATATAATTCTAAAATATTCTGTGGGCAAATAATATACGATATCCCTACGAATGCTGTATCATTGGTTAATAAGTGCGTTTAAGTATTTATGGGTATTCTTATATTTGTAGAAATTGACCGACGTACCAATCTGCGAAAGGAAGGGAGGTGTTGCGATTCAATAACGGTTTAGGGACCCAACTTTGTTAAATGTTTATGAAACTAATTCTCAGTAGATGAGGAGACAAAAAGGAGAAACGTTTTATGATAAAAAAAATAATGGTATTGTTGTCCGTGTTAGTATTGTTCACCGTGGTTGCTGCACAGTGTTCGCAACCGAAGGTTGAACAGGTACAAAAAGTAGAGCAACCGACGGCGACTCAAGCACAAAAAGTAGAGCAACCGACGGCTGCCCAAGTGGTAGAAACTCAAGAAGTGAAAGATACGCCGCAAGTGGTTGAAGTACAATCACCCACCGAGAGCCGCTTGGACACCGTTCGCAAACGCGGAAAACTGATTTGCGGCGGCAATGCCAATCTGGCTGGGTTTGGTGTGCTGGCTCAGGACGGCTCGTTTTCCGGTTTTGACATTGACTTCTGTAAAGCCGTTGCTGTGGCAATCTTTGGCGCTGCCGATGATTCCACTCTGGAAATTCGCGCTTTGAGTGCCAGTGACCGCCCCATCGCCTTGCAAACCAACGAAATTGACGTGCTCATTCGTAACACCACCTACACCCTCAGCCGCGACACCGAATGGTCTGCCAATTTTGGTCCCACCACGTTCTACGATGGGCAAGGGATGATGGTTCGTAAAGACAGCGGCATCAATACGTTGGAAGATATGGAAGGCGCCAGCATCTGTGTGCAAACCGGTACCACCACCGAATTGAATCTGGCTGACCAAATGGCGCTCCGTGGCATCAACTACACCCCCAAAGTCTTCCCCGATGCCCCCAGCACCCTCGCCGCTTATCAAGCCGGCAACTGCGATGGCTTCACGACTGATAAATCCGGTCTGATTTCGCAAAAGCAAGAACTTGAAAACCCCGGCGACCACAAAATTCTGGATGTGACTATGTCCAAAGAACCGCTGGGTCCCGCCTATGCGCATGGCGACGACCAATGGGCTGACATCATTGACTGGACTGTTTACTGCACCTTCTCCGGTGAAGAATTCGGCGTAACCTCCGCCAATGTTGATGATATGATGAAAACTGCCAAAGACCCCAACGTCCGCCGTATGCTCGGTGTAGAAGGTGAACTGGGTAAAGGGTTAGGCTTGGGGAACGATTTCTGCGCAAATGTTATCCGCCAACTGGGTAACTACGAAGAAATCTACAACCGCAACCTCGGTCCGGATACCACATTTGACGTGCCGCGTGGCTTGAATAGCCTGTGGACTGACGGTGGCATACTGTACGCACCGCCCTTCCGCTAAATCGAAATAATCGCCGTCACGGCGAAACAAGTGACACAGCCCAACGAACTTGTTGGGCTGTGTCATATTTCCTCAGTATCGCTCTAGAGGTCAGGATTTGAAAAGTATTTGAATTTTGACCCTTGGATTGAGGTGGTTCATTTTAAGCAGCCTGTATCACAGGAGATGCATATGAGCAATACAACAATTCATCAACCCGGCAACACAAATCCGGTGGCTGAAAAAATTGGTACAAAGCAAACAATCAGCTATTTTTTCATTCTGCTGGGGATTGTGCTGCTGGTTTATGGTGTGGTCAATTTGAATAATTGGCGGATACTCAACCCGGAAACGATTGCTCAAGCACGGGTTGATGAAGAGCAGGGGCTATCCAGAGCAGAACAATCAAGTTTGTATACTCGCCAACTTGAATCAACTCTTGTAGCAAAATCGAAATTTGCCCAAAACGGACTTCTGTTTCTCGTATTGGGGCTAGCATCACTATGGGTTTCGCAAAACTGGCAGCAATGGCGCAGGTTGTTTTCAGAGTATATGTTATATGCCTACGCATTTTTAATACCCCCGCTCGGATGGATTTTATTTCTGGGCGCATACCCCACTCATAATGACAAAAACCGAAAGATAATTCGACGCAACATTGGCATTATGTCGCTGGCGTTGATTGCCGGATATATTGCATATTATGTGGCGTTATTGTTGCAGGCGTATGTGTTTTCGCCGGTGGGTAACAGTGTTGCTTCCAGTGGTTTTTTGGTGGCTATATTTAACTTTTTGCTTGCCCCACAGGTTGCTCAGCTCGTGGGTATTTTTGCGGGCGGATACGTGGCGTTTCGGACTAAAGATGTACGCGCCATTGCCGTTGCCGGACAGTTGGTGGTGTTGGCAATTGTGCTGGCAATTTTAGGCTGGCTGGGGAGTAATGCCGCCGCCGGTATCTCGTCGCGCGGATTGAGCGCCACCGATTTCAGTTTTTTGCGCAATACCGCCAGCTTTGATATTTCTGAACACCTTATTCCCTACGACCGCACATACACCTATGGACGCGCGTTTTGGGTGGGCACACTCAATACCTTGTTGATTAGTGTGGTGGGCATTTTTCTGGCAAGTATTTTGGGGTTGTTTGTGGGTATTGCACGATTGTCAACCAACTGGCTGCTCAGTACATTAGCGCGGGTGTTTGTAGAATTAATGCGAAACGTGCCGCTGCTGGTGTTACTATTCTTTTTATATGCGGGCGTGTTATTGCAGCTTCCACAGCGACAAGATAGCATTCGATTGTTGGGCGACCGCATTTGGCTGAACAATCGAGGGGTGGCTATGCCGTGGTTTAAACCGACTGAGGCTTTTTCGGCGTGGCTGCCCTATCTCATTGTTGCCGTGATTGCCGCGGCGGTGATATGGTATATCCGCAATCGAACCTACCCCATTACCGGGCGTCCGGCATTCTCGGGATGGTTTGTGTCGCTGGGATTTTTACTGATTGCCGGCGTGGGCATCCTGATTGTACATCCGTTGGTGTATCAGGAACCGTTCATTCAGGGATTTAATTACGCCAGGGATGAAAATAGAAAATATCTTGGATTGGTGATGACCCCCGAATTCTTCGGCGTGCTGGTTGGCTTGTCGCTGTACACCGGCGCGTATATCGGCGAGGTTGTGCGCGCCGGTATCCAAGCGGTATCAAAAGGGCAGCGCGAAGCCTCTACCGCACTCGGGTTAACCAACTCACAAAGCTTGCAGCTAATTATCCTGCCGCAGGCGATGCAGGTCATCATTCCTCCGCTGACGAACCAGTATCTGAATCTGGCAAAAAACTCCAGTTTGGCAATCGCCATTGGGTACGCAGACTTGTTTGCAGTGGCGAACACAACCTTCAATCAGTCGGGGCAATCGGTGCAGGTAATCTTGATGCTCATGGCAACCTATTTGGCAATGAGCCTGACCATATCAGTCATAATGAATTTTATTAATAACCGCATGAAACTCAAGGAGCGATAGATGACGACTGCATCTGATGTGAGTACCGTGTATGAAGCTCCTCCCGCCACCGAAGTGGGCGTTTTGGGTTGGATGAAGCACAACCTGTTCGGTTCATGGGTTGATGGCATTTTTACCCTTGTTTCTTTGTGGATTCTGTACATTGTGCTGGTGCCGGCTACTCGCTGGGCAGTTACGGAGGCAAACTGGCGGGCAATCACTAGCAATGTGTTAATTCTTATCCATGGTCCGTATCCTCAAGACAAAGACTGGCGCGTATTCATCGCAATCGGAATGGTTGTTGTGCTGGGCGTTGCCAGTATTTTTATCTATCGCTCGCAAAATGCAAAAACTCGGCGAGTGATGACTATCGTTTGGGCTGTGTCGCCTATAGTAATTTGGTATTTGCTCGCCGGATTTGAGGGTTCTACAGTCCTGCCGTTGGTGGAATACAGTAAATGGGGCGGGTTGCTGCTCAGCTTTATTTTAGCGATTTTTGGCATTTTAGCATCCTTTCCGGTTGGCGTGTTGCTGGCGCTGGGGCGTCAAAGCGATATGCCGATTATCAAATGGATTTCCACGCTGTATATTGAAGTTGTGCGCGGCGTACCCTTTATCACCGTTTTGTTTATGGCGCAGGTGATGTTGCCGTTGGTTCTGCCGCCCGATGTGCGTATTCCCGGCATGTTCCGGGCAATGGTGGCAACGGCATTGTTCGCCGCGGCATATCTGGCAGAAAACGTGCGCGGCGGGTTGCAAGCCATTCCAAGGGGGCAATATGAAGCCGCCGATGCCATGGGATTGAGTACCTTTCAGCAAATGTATTTTATCATTTTGCCACAAGCACTCCGAACCGTTATTCCACCAATCGTCGGGCAGTTCATTGGTTTGTTTAAAGATACGTCGCTGGTTGCCATTGTTGGGCTGCTAGATTTCTTAAAAGTCTCACAATCCATTTTGGCACAAGCTGGATTTTTGGGTGCGCAAAAAGAAGTATACCTTTTTGCCGCATTGGTATACTTTGTCTTCTCGTTTGCTATGTCGTCTGCCAGTATCAGACTCGAAAAACAACTGGGCGTGGGTCAACGCTAACCGTGTGGAGGAAAACCAATGAGCGAAAACATTATTGAATGCCATGGTGTAAAAAAATGGTACGGCGAATTTCAAGCGTTAAAAGGTATTGACTTTACAGTCAAAAAAGGTGAAGTGATTGTAATTTTGGGACCCTCCGGCTCCGGAAAATCAACGTTCATTCGTACCATCAACCGCTTGGAAGAACATCAGGCGGGTGAAATTTTGGTTAACGGCATTGAGCTGAATAACGATGTGCGTAATATTGCCGAAATTCGGAAAGAAATCGGGATGGTATTTCAACAGTTTAATCTGTTCCCGCATTTGACGGTGTTGGACAACATCACCTTGGCGCCAATTTGGGTGCGGAAATGGGACAAACCCAAAGCCGAAGCCAAAGCAATGGAATTGCTGGAACGGGTGAAAATCCCGGAGCAGGCTGACAAATTTCCCGGACAACTATCCGGTGGACAACAGCAACGGGTGGCAATTGCGCGAGCGTTAGCAATGGAACCCGAAATTATGCTTTTTGATGAACCGACCTCGGCGCTTGACCCGGAGATGATTAAAGAAGTGCTGGACGTAATGATCGATCTGGCAAAAACCGGGATGACCATCATTGCGGTGACGCACGAAATGGGGTTCGCTAAAACTGTCGCCGACCGCATCGTATTTTTCGACTATGGACTGATAGTTGAAGAAAATACGCCGGACAAATTCTTTACCAATCCTCAGCACGACCGCACAAAACTGTTTCTATCGCAAATTTTGCATTGAGTTTTTTACGGCTTTACTAAAAATCAGCAAACGCAAGCGAGAACCCCGGTCGGGTCTCCTTGCGTTTTTACTTTGTGGTATAATCTTCTGAAAGGGTGTGTTTTTCACGGTTCGTTTGAATGGAATGGACAATAACCGGCGAGCGGTGGGTTTTTAAGAATGAATTATCGGGTAAAATTTGTACTGACAAAAATCATATGGATTTTTGGTGTCGGGATGCTATATCTTTTTTTTAGTGCATATTTACCCATGTCGACGGGAGTGCCCACTGTTACGCGCGAGCGAAGCGGTCCAATCCTTTTTTGGCAGCAGGGCGCCCTCTACACTATCAACGATGATGGCACTTATCTGCGGCGTATCAGTCCGGCGGCAGAAGCCGATGAGAAACGACAAATTGCTATTTCCGGGGGATGTACCGGCATGGTTGATGCCGGATGTTATGTGCTGGTTAAGCACGTGTTGTACGATGCATTGGGACATGGAATCCCATTGCCCATTACAAACAACTACAGGTGGATAAATGCTCCGGCGGCATGGGCGCCCGATGGTACGCACATCGCGTATTTTGTTTCAAATGTGGCAGAGGCAACATGGGCATTGCTGGTATACGATGTTCAGCAACAAGTGGTATGGCAAGTTGCCGATAAAATTGACAGCTCGGTTGTGCCGGCCTGGTCGGCGGCATGTACAAATCTCACCTCAGATGACTGTTGTTTGGCGTATGCCGTAAAAACGCCGCCGGGCGAATCCGGAAACCGTATTGCCGTAAAAAGCCTTAATACCGGTAACATCCGTGTTTTTGCCATATTGAGCGGACGCGGACATGTGCTGCGTTGGTCAAAGGACGATTTACTGTATTACGGCGGTGGTGATCTGGGGTGGTTCAGCGCGATAACCAATGCGCCACTGGAAACGCACGGGAAAAATGTCACGGTCAGTGCCCCATCCCCAGATATGATGCATCTGGCGTATAACACC
>CAYZQQ010000169.1:0-7007 GCA_964480075.1 uncultured Anaerolineaceae bacterium | reverse complement strand
CCAACACCGAAATGGGGCTGGCAAAAGGGGAAGTGATTGTGGCGGGCGCGGTGGTTGCACCGAAAAGTTTCCTGACGCTGGCGGCAACCAATGGCAAAGTAAAGCGCACCGCCATCGAAGATATTTCGGCAGGCGAGGGGCACTGGTTCACCGTAATGGGCGGACTGAATGCCAGCGATACAGTTATTGTGGCAGCTGTCACCGACGATAATCACACCATTATATTATTCACCCAAAAAGGAAAAACCATCCGGTTCGCCGAAAATACCGTCAACCCGCAAGCCAGCGGCAGCGCAACCGGGGTAGCGGCAATAAAATTGGGCAAAGGTAATGGCATCATTGCCGGCACCGTAGCGCCCGCCGATGAGAAAAATTACGCGGTCGTCATCATCAGCGAGCAGGGATGGGCGAAACGCATTCCGCTGGCGGAATTCCCCGTGCAGGGACGCGGGGGGCAGGGGGTACAAACGTTAAAAATCACGCCTGCCACGGGGAAAGTCGCGGCAGCAACCGTTGCCCCGGTCAAAGGTATGGTGAATATTATGTCCGGGAAAGGATTGCGCCAACATTTGGCAATATCCGCATTTCCAAAAGCGAACCGGGTCAGTCGGGGCAAACAAATGGTTTCTTTCGGCGCAGACGATACCATCACGCAGGTAGTGGCATTTGAATGAAGAGATGTTGCCGCAAAAATGCGGCACGTGCAAGAACGGTTGTTTTAAGCGGCTGCCGGACTCATTCGGGAAGATGAAAAAATAGCCCACAGGTTGCACAGATTATACTGATTTTCACTGATTTTTCTGAAATTTATCGTGGAAATCGTATCATTCATGCCCCCTACCTCTATAGATGTTCAGATAAACATTTTGGGGTCTTTGGGAATTTGTGGGGTTAGCCCCGAACTAAATTTCAGGGCTAAAAACAAAAGCCGACTTAAAGTCGGCTTAAGCTATCAGCCTGAACTTTAGTTCAAGGCAAAAACGCGGCAATCTTGCGCATCCCCTGAAATCCTGAAGCCCCACAGTTTGTATCGGTAGGGGGCATCCCTATGCCCGGCCCGCCACCGCATAGGGATGCGGCGGCTGCGAATCAAACTCATTTTAAGTAGGGGCGGCTCGCGAGCCGCCCCTACGTTCACTTGCAGAAAATTGTGTTCGTTTACGGCGATGATGAGTATATAAAGGAGGACACGGTTTTGTGCCGTGTTCTCCTTTTGTTTACAAATACTACTGTTTAAACACCAACGGCAAATACGTCATCACCGGCTCGACGGAAGCGAAGGAAAGCCCTTTGTTGGCGCCCATTTGGACGTTGCCCGCGCCGTCAACCGCTTGCACATAAAAGCTGATGTCGGTCTCACCCGGAATGGTGGCTTGCCACATGCCATTGCCCTGGGCATCGGTGTCTGCAGAGGGTGAAAGTTCCACACTGACAATTTTTTGCAGGTTGGCAGACGGGCGATAGCTGGCAATGACCGCCTGCACCCCGGAGGGGTCTTCGACATCCACTTGCAGAGTCACTTTGTCGATGAATTTTGTGCCGCCGGTATCCCAGATGATGGGTCCCTGATAATCTTCGCCATTGGCGCTGAAATAAATTCGCATGCCCATTTTGGTGAAAAGCCGTTCCGTACCGATGTTGTTCGTGAAGTCGGTCATTTTAAATTGCCCGCCCACGATGACCAGCCGTCCGGCATCACCCGTGCCGGTTTTGCCAAAATGGTTGAACGCCCACAATTTGTTGGGGAACCAGCCGCCAATATCCAGCGACGGTTCCGGCAGGGTCACATCGGTGATGGGGCGCGTAATTTGCGGATTGAAGCCGGTGATATTGGAGAAGTCGGCGTTCCAGAGTACCACGCCATGCGGCAGCATCCCGCCGCTCATCGATTCCGATATTTCCAGTGAGCCGCGCGGTTGCAGCGGACGCCCCGGGCTGGCTTGAATTTCATTGTCCAGTGCATAATATTGGCTGCTGCCGTTCTGATTCAGCGTGGGAGTCAGGGTGATGGTGGCGCTGATGAAGTTGGATGCCGCCGGAGCAATCGGGCGCGGCACGGTTTGCATCGCGCTGAATTGCCCGCTGATAGCCGTGTTACGGAAGGATTTCGGCGTCGGCACAGAGACCCTCTGCATGGGCAAGCCATAGAGGGTGGCTTCCAGCAATACTTTTTCATGATACACCGAAATGCCGCCACTCGGCGCAGACCCCATGTAATATCGTTTCGCCAGTTGCAACGCTTTGCCAATTGGCATATTTTTCTGTGAACCGAGGAATTTGGCGTACAAATGCATCAGCCATTCGGTATATTCCGGCGAGTCGTCCACGCCATAGCCGTAGCCGGTATTCGCCACCATCGCGCTGGATCTCTGCGCCAAAACCTGCGGAAAATCCGGGTTCACCTGCCATGGATTGCCCAGTAAATCCGTATAAATTGGGTTCACGTTTTGGTCGGGCAAGTTCAATCCGGCATGGCAGCCCATCGAGAAAATCAGGCTATCAGAAATGGATGTGCTGTTTCCCAGATGGAAATTGTAAAACAGGTCAAAGGCATTGTAGCCGGCGCTGGGCGCAGCAGGCAGCGCGCGCCACGGCTCGAAGTGGGCGTTGACGGACACAATATCGCGCCCCGGCGCATATTGGGGCCAGGCGTTCACCAAATCGGTAACGACCCATGTTTCATTGATGAGCGTGGTTTGGGTGGTCACGCCCCATGTGGAAACGGTATCGGAAATGAGCCGGGCGCTGTCGGTGAGAAAATCGTAGGCGGTGATGAGCACATCATCCACCGGAATGACGGGGGTATTCAGATAGCCGTTGATGGCGGTGGTGATGTCGGCGGGCGATTCAACCAGCCGCCCCACGGAGAGGGAGGGAACCCACAGGCTGCGTCCGCGCGCCAGATAGCCGCGCCCGGTGACACCGTAGAAATTGTCGGTGAGCAGGAACCCTTGATAGAGGCTTGACCAGATGGCGCCGCTATTGAGCTGCGATTGCGGGGCGAATTCGCTTTCGTTGGCGATGGTAGTGGCATCGGGGGCGCGGTAGAACGGTATCATTTCATCCGAACCGACCAGCACCACATATTTGCCGCCGAAGTTTTGCATCCATTGGGTTTTGATGGCGTCACCCACGGCATTCGCCGCCGAAACATCGCAATAGCTTGCGTTCCATGCAGAATAAGCCGTATCCACCGTCGAGTTGTTTTCCACCGAAACCAGCGTGCCGGTCACGGTATCTGCCAACGTTTTGAGCTGAGCGCCGAGATTGGTGGCGTCGGTGATGCCATACGTTTGCGCCATACGGGTGTAATTCCACAAAATGAGGGTATCGCTGCCGCCATTGATGCCGGTGTACGGCGTGGGAACAGTTGGCGTCACGGCGAAGTTCGGCGTCCACGCGCAGACACTCTGCGGTTTTAATGCGCTTCTCACAGTGAGGGTGTAGGGTTGATAATGCGGCTTCGCGTTTTCACCCCGCGCCACAATCAGATAATAATCGCCGGGGAAGTACGCCGTTGTTTTTATCACTTCCGGCAGCGTGATGGGGTTGGTGGAGATGGATGAAAGGTTGCCAATGGATGATAAATTGCCGATGGACGATAAATTGCCGATGGACGATAGATTGCCGATGGACGATAGATTGCCGATGGACGATAGATTGCCGATGGACGATAGATTGCCGATGGACGATAAATTGCCAACCGGGTCAACATCCAACCCATCCGAAAATTCGCCCAGCACGTCACTGCCCGCATACGGCGTGGGCGGCAGCGGCGACATCAGGAACAAATCATAATCGTCCGGCAAATCCGGTGTACCCGTCAGTGTCACGGTGATGTCCGATGTACCGGTGATGTTGAAGGTGTACCAATCCACATCGGTGATAGTGCTGATAAACGACATATACGGCATATTCAACGCGATGGGATAGGCATCGGTATAAACATCGTTCGGTTCAAACGTGTCGCCCAGCACATAAACACCAACCGTGTCTGATGCTGTATTGCCCGCCGGGTCGGTGGCGGTTACCCGCACCGCACGCAGACCCGGAGTTTTCCATTGGAGAACCGCCGTATCCGAGGCGCTGCCGGTGTGCGTTTGCGGCGACGGACCCGTCGCCTGCCACAGATAGGTAATCGGTGTCGAGGTGCTGGCAGGCGATACGGCGGCAGAGAATGCCGTATCCACCCCCACAATGGTCGTCAACGGCCCGCTCACGCTCACCGAGGCAATGGGAATCGTTGCGGTAACAACCGCGAATTCATCGACGCCCAAGTCCGACGCAGCTCCCATCGGGCGGGCTTCCCCATCAATATCATACGGGATGGTCGTGGGAACGCCTTTATCCAGCGCGGCAGACGCGCCGGTCAGATGGTAACCGTCGCTGCCAAAGAGCGGGTCTCCGGTATATTGGTTGGTTGCCGTGACAGAACCGGTCCCCGCAACATTTGCCGTGTTATTGAACCACAGCACGCCATCGATATTCCCCTGCCCCGGCGTGCCGGTGCTCCCCACCGAACCGGCGACCACCCCGGTAATCTGGCGCGAGACAATCATATTGGTGAAGTTGGCGACGGTATAATCATCCAGATAGATGCCGCTGCCATCGCCGCCATAGTTTCCATCAACCGTGGCATGAAAAATATCGGCGCCGGTGTTGAGCAAATGCATCGCCGAGCCGCTACCCAATGTGCCGGAAATGGCGTTCGTCAGAAAAACATCATTCACCATGAAAACATTGGAATCCTGGATGTGGATGCCGCCGCCATAATTCGCCGCCCGATTTGCCACCAGCACACTGCCCAACAAATCCAACTGTCCGGTATAGACCGCCACCCCGCCGCCGAGTGGCGCTTCATTTCCGGTGAACCATGTTTTTTCAATCGTAATCGGCGCGGATGAGCGTAACGCATTGAAGACATATACCCCCCCGCCGCTGCCGAAGGAGACAGTATTGCTGATGAAACCGCCCCCGGCGATATTCGCCGCCGCATCCACCACCGCAATCCCGCCGCCATTGCCCATTGCCGTGTTATTTCCGGCAACCGTGCCGTAAAGGTCTACGGCGCCGCCAGACACATAAACGCCGCCGCCGTCGCCGGTACCGTCAATCCCGCCGGCTAAATTATCGAATACCTGCACGCCATCCAAAACTGCCTGTGTATTTTCCAGATAAATGCCGCCGCCAAAGTTGGCAACGCTGCTGAACACTTCGGTATTGCTGATGATGGCGCTGGTGCCGGAGATGGCAATGCCGCCGCCGAATTGTCCTATCCCAAACCCAATCAGTAAATCTGAAATCTGCGGCGTCATCGCCGTTGCGCCGGAAATCAACACCCCGTGCCCCGACCGCGCCGCATCAATAAATGTGGTATATGAAACCGGGTTATGCGCTGTCCAATTGATGGGGGAAAATGGATAACCACCCTGCACCACAATGGGTTTATCGATGAAGGCGGCGGTAAATTCACCGCCATAATTTTTTGTGCCATGACAAATCCCCGCTACTTTCACTTTATCTCCGGCAACTGAATAATCGATTGCCGCCTCCAATTGGCTGAACTGCACCGCCGCCGGTTCCACATACGCCGCACAGTCCGTGCCGTTGAACGTTTCATCCGCGCCCAAATCGGGGGCATCCCCCTGCGGGCGCGCATCGCCTTCAAAATCAACGGCGACCACCGTACTGCTGCTGCCCCGGTCAATCGCCGCCGAACCGGGACTGAGATGGTAGCCATCAAAATCAAATTTCGGGTCGCCGGCATATTCATTGTTGGCAAAAATATCGCCAGCGAATGTTGTTTTGGTTGGCGTGATGATATTAAACCACAGAATATTATCCAGTTTAACAGTTGTGGTCGGGCCAACAGAGATATTCCCCGCCTGCACACCGATGTCTTGGTCGGTGATGATGGTATTGGTCAGTGCAACGGTCAGGGGTGAAAAGTCACCCTCAACCTTAACGCCAATGCCATTGCCGCCGACATTGCGCGCAATGGTCGTATGGAAAATGGGAATTTGCGGACCGGTGCTATAAATATTCAGCCCCGCGCCGCCGCTGGCAAAGGTCTGGGAAAGCGCATTATCCACCACAATATTATTGACGAGTTTCACATTTGGGCCGGGGGACAGCCAAAAATCACCCCCGCCTCCACCGCTTGCAGCTAAATTGCGCTCAAACGTATTGCCGACTAAATCAAGATTGCCGAGTCCTCCGGAAATAGCATAAACTTCCAACCCGCCCCCGAAACTTCCGGCGACATTGTCTTTAAGCCAATTATCGGCAATGGTTGCGGCACTATCGCTGGTATAAATGCCGCCCCCGTCAAATTGTGCGGTGTTGGAAATAATGTCGTTGGCAATCACTTGACTATTCGCATTGACGCTCTTGAGATAAATGCCGGCACCGTTGTCTGCTATATTGTGGTGAATCATCAAATCTTGCAAAGTCACCCGTGCGGTGGCGGCATACACGCCGCCGCCGTTGGCGCCGTTATTTGCGCCGCCCATAATCTCAAAGCCCTGCACCGTGGCGGTGATGCTTCCCGATATCATCACTGTGGCCCCGCCGGCATTTTGTCCATCTAAAATGGCGTGGTTGTTGATGGGGTCGTAAGTTGTCCAATTAGTGTCGGTATAGCCGCCAAAAATAGCCACAGATTTGGTGATGTAAACGGTGTGCCACCCGCCGTTGGTATAGTTCACACCGGTATAATACCCCGCCGCCACCAGAATTATTTCGCCGGGAAGCGCCTGGTCAAGGGCGTATTGCACCGTCTGGCATGGCGTGCCGATTGAGCCGCAGCCGGAGGTATCTGCCCCGATGGTATTTGAAACGCGAATAACACCGGTTCCAGTTTGGGCATACACCGGCACAGCCAATGAACCGTTCAGCGCCTGTAACGCCAGCGCAATCACTGCCACAAACAAAATACCGCCCCACAACGCTAAAACAACGCTATCTACTCCATGGTTCCCAACGTAGGCGAGGCCGTGGCCATTGTG
>CAYZQQ010000168.1:0-7028 GCA_964480075.1 uncultured Anaerolineaceae bacterium | reverse complement strand
TGGGATACCGATTTTGGATGGTGTTGATGACGGGCTGCCATATGTCATCAAAATGGTGAATGTCCACCACCACCAGTTCAGGTTCGGTGGTGGTCAAAAATGTGTCTGCATCGGCGGGGGACACGGCTACAAGTGCATCATCGCCAAAATCGTGAAAATAGTTTTTTAATAATGTGGCATTGGGCGATTCAGAGTGCAATATCAGTGCTTGCAGAGACATGCTGTTTTTCCGTGGCGTTAAAATTTGAACATATTGACTCTTCAAGAATTAGAAGATTTTCAGGTAATACGTGCTTGACGGGTGAGACGGTTCAGCCGGGCAACCAACGTGCCGTCCGGCGTTGGCTTTACCAAATAATCGGTGGCGCCCAAATCGAGTGCTTTCATAACTTGGGTTGAATCGACAACGGCGGACAGCACCAAAATGGGTATATCGCTAAACTTTCTAATTGCGCGGATGACTTCCCAACCGCTGGTTCCGGGCATCATCAAATCAACCAGTGCCACATCGGGGGTTTCTGATTTTGCCAGTGCTATCCCTTCTTCGCCGGTGTGCGCAATCAGCACATTAAATCCCTGCTTTTTGAGCGAAAAACTGTACAATTCAGTCAATGTAAAATCATCATCAATCACCAGAACGGTTGGCGTCATAACGTCTGCTTTCTTCAAATAATCAGTTGCCACATAATATGAGTTTGGCGTTATTTTTCGGACGCGAAAAAGGTTCTTTCTCTCCTTCGGAAAAATCCGGGATAACAGAAGCTCAAAACTGAGGTGATATATTTTCTACAAAAGAGTCTGATACTTTAATTGCTGTATCTGTTACCCATTTTATCATATTTTCTGTAAAATTGCACAAATATATGCTATAGGCGACTTGGCGTATGTACGCCCTGCAAAAATCCGTGCAATGACTTTTGACAAAAGAAAATCAGTATGCTACCATCACTGGAGATTTAAACAGAATATTCTGGACACTCATCCAGAGGGGTGGAGAGACAGGCTCAGTGAAACCCCGGCAACCTGGCTTGGTAGCCTTCGGTGCCAATTCCTGCAAAGCATGCGCTTTGAGAGATGAGAACTCGTATAGCCGCATTGCGGCTTTTTTTATGTAAATTTTTTGTAGGAGAAATTATGACAATTGCTGTTACCGGGTCAATGGCATTCGATTATATTATGTCATTTGATGGCAGTTTTACCGATTATATTATACCCGACCAACTTGAACGGCTGTCCATCAGCGTGCTGGTGGATTCGTTGCGGCGGGAACGGGGCGGAACCGCCGGAAATATCGCCTATAATTTGGCGCTGCTGAAACAATCGCCCCTATTGATGGCAAGTGTGGGCAACGATGCCACCGAATACATCACCGAATTGGCGGCGCGCGGCGTGGATACGTCTGCCGTACTGCACGTGCCTGACGTGCTCACCGCATCGTTTTTTGTGTCCACCGACCGGGGCAACCGCCAAGTTGCCAACTTTTTCATCGGCGCGATGGCATATTCCGGAAAAATCCACTTTTCGAAACAAGCGTATCGCACGATAAAATTGGCAACCATTTCCCCCAACGCGCCGCAAGCTATGGCAGAGTATGTGACTGAATGCAAGTCACTGAAAATTCCATACATGTATGACCCCAGCCAACAAATTCCATTATTTTCAAAAGAGCAGTTAATTGATGGTATTGACGGCGCACTCGTTTTGATTGTGAACGATTACGAATTTGAACTCATCAAACAGCGCACTGAACTGGAATTACCGGAACTCCGCGCGATGGTCGAGGTCATCATCATCACCAAAGGCGAGCAAGGGTCTACCATTTATACCGCCGCCGAACAAATTGATATTCCTGCCATTCCGCTGGAAACCGTCGCCGACCCCACCGGCGCCGGCGACGCCTACCGCGCCGGATTGATGGCGGGGCTGGTGAACGGATTGACATGGGCAGACGCCGGACGCCTCGGCACGCTGACCGCGACCTATGCCATCGAAGCGCACGGTACGCAAAAACACAGCTATTCGGTGGATGAATTTGCCCGCCGGTATGCGGAACATTTTGAACCCACGCCGAACGTACTGGCATTTTTGCAATCACTGAATGAAAAATAATGGCTATTCTTCCATCATTGCAAATTGGAACATTAAAAAATAAATTAATGTTGGAAAATTTTTTGTGCGCCAACCGCACCTACCATGCCTATGCCATCGGCGATTTAGTTGAGCCGTATTTTTCGCAGTGCGAATGGTGGGCGGCGCACACCGCCGACGCGGTACGGGCGCTGGTGTTGTTATTTCGCGGGTTATCGCCCCACGTGTTATTTTCTATGGCGGATGATGCCCCTGCTATTTCGGAAATTGTTCGCTCAATGTCGTTGCCGGAACGGGCAATGATATTGGGGCAATCGAAACACATAGCGGTGTGGCAGCAATATTATCGCTTTGAACATCTGGATGCCATGTGGCGCATGGAATTGTTGCCGGAAAATTTCTCTCCTCCATCGGAAACGGGTTCGGTCACACGGCTGAATATGCAACATGTGTCCCAACTGCGGGAACTGTATCGAGATGAATGGGGAAATGCGTTTGCTCCATATCAATTGGCGCAAGGCGTATTTTATGGGATTTTTGATGACACCACACTGGTTGCGGCGGCAGGAACGCACATCATCGCACCGGAATATGGGCTGGGTGCGGTTGGAAACGTGCTCACCCTGCCGGAATATCGGCGGCGCGGATATGGTATGCGGGTGACGGCGGCAGTATGTGCGCATCTGCTGGAAGATGGGCTGGACACGCTGGCGCTGAATGTGATGCAATCAAACCGCACCGCCATCCGCGTATATAAATCGCTTGGGTTTACCATCGCGTTCCCATTTACAGAAGGAATTGGGACGCGGATTTAAATCTGTATTTACACATAAATTTGCTGTAATGTTCATTATATAAGTTAGGAGACAGTATGACCGTAAAAGAATTTGATGTAAAAGACCTCAGCTTGGCTGAAAAAGGACGTTGGCGTATTGAATGGGCATATAAAGAAATGCCCGTAATGCGTTCATTAATGAAACGATTTTCCAAAGAACGCCCGCTGGATGGAATGAAGGTGAGCGCGTGTTTGCACGTCACCACCGAAACCGCGAATTTGGCGCGAGTGCTGCAAGCCGGTGGCGCGGATGTGGTGTTGACCGCCAGCAATCCGCTCAGCACGCAAGATGATGTCGCGGCGGCGCTCGTGTCGACATTTGAAATTCCCGTGTATGCTATCAAAGGCGAAAGCAACGAAGTCTATTACCAGCACCTCAATGCCGCGCTTGACCATCATCCGGCGATGACCATGGATGATGGCGCCGATTTGGTCAGTATTTTGCACAGTGAACGCCCGAATCAGGTGCCGGAAATCATCGGTGGGACGGAAGAAACCACCACCGGCGTCATTCGGCTGCGGGCGATGGCGGCAGATGGCGAATTGCGCTTTCCGGTGGTTGCCGTCAATGACGCGATGACCAAACACCTGTTTGACAATCGTTATGGCACCGGGCAATCTACACTGGACGGTATCATTCGCGCCACCAATATTTTGCTGGCGGGGAAAACGCTCA
The DNA here is from genome assembly GCA_964480075.1 of uncultured Anaerolineaceae bacterium. GTDB lineage: Bacteria > Chloroflexota > Anaerolineae > 4572-78 > 4572-78 > JANTHQ01. The sequence goes on along the minus strand of CAYZQQ010000168.1, from coordinate 3,429 downwards.
CTGTTGCTGGATACGGCTGGTGCAGTCGCGGTATCGCCATGCGAGCCAGCGGGCTGGGCGCAAATGTCATCGTCACCGAAGTAGACCCGCTGAAGGGGTTGGAAGCGATGATGGACGGTTTCCGCGTCATGCCGATGATGGAAGCCGCCCCGTTTTCCGATTTTATTGTATCCGCCACCGGCGATAAACATGTTGTTGATAAACATCATTTTGAAGTGATGAAAGATGGTTGTTGCGTCGCCAACTCCGGTCACTTTAATGTTGAAATCAATATCCCCGCGTTGGAAGAAATGGCTGTGGAAGAACGCCGACCGCGCGAATTTGTGCAAGAATATCAAATGGCTGATGGGCGAAACATTCGCTTGCTGGGCGAAGGTAGGTTGGTGAACCTTACTGCCGCCGAAGGCCACCCCGCGGCGGTGATGGACATGAGTTTCGCCAATCAGGCGCTCAGTGCGGTGTATATACGAGAAAACGTGGCGACTCTGGAGAAGAAGGTTTATGCCGTCCCGCACGATATCGACCATGAAATTGCTCGCTTTAAACTGGAAGCGATGGGCGTCAAAATCGACACCCTGACAGAAGAGCAGGTCAAATATCTCAATAGCTGGCAAGAAGGCACCTGAGTCAATAAATCGTGGCCAATGAGCACTGTTCAATGGTGTTCATTGGCTGAAATTGAAATTTGTTAATGGTTAATTTTGAAGTGTTAATTGGAGAAAATTATGAGTACGACTTTTATGAATTCCCCCAAATTGTTTTTCACCAGCGAATCGGTGACGGAGGGGCATCCCGATAAAATGTGCGATCAAATCAGCGATGCAATTTTGGACGCGATTTTAGAGCAAGACCCAATGGCGCGGGTGGCATGTGAAACCGCCACCACTACCGGTTTGGTGGTGGTGATGGGCGAAATTACCACCAGCGCCTATGTGGATATTCCCAAAACCGTGCGCGAAACTATCGAGGAAATTGGCTATACTCGCGCCAAATACGGCTTTGATTCTGAGACGTGCGGCGTACTGGTCAGCATTAAAGAGCAATCCGGCGATATTGCCATGGGCGTTGACAAGGCATTGGAAGCCAAACAAGGCGAAATTCAAGACCAACTTGACACCGGCGCTGGCGACCAAGGGATGATGATTGGGTTTGCCTGCAACGAAACCGAAGAATTGATGCCGCTCACTGCGTCACTGGCACAAAAATTGTGCTATCGATTATCGCAGGTGCGCAAAAATGGCACAATCGACTACCTTCGCCCTGACGGTAAAAGTCAGGTAACCGTGGAATATGCATTCGGCAAACCGAAACGGGTGGACGCCGTGGTTATCTCTACCCAACACAGCCCCGATGTGACGCAAGATGAAATTCGCCGCGACATCATCGAACACGTCATCAACGAAGTTGTGCCGGTTGAACTGATTGACGATGATACCAAAATTTTTGTCAACCCCACCGGGCGGTTTGTGACCGGGGGTCCTTTGGGCGACGCCGGACTGACCGGGCGCAAAATAATTGTGGATACCTATGGGGGCGTAGCGCGGCATGGCGGCGGGGCATTCTCCGGAAAAGATGCCACCAAAGTAGACCGCTCGGCGGCGTACATGACCCGTTACATCGCCAAAAATATTGTGGCGGCGGGACTGGCTGACCGCATAGAATTGCAGGTAAGCTATGCCATCGGCGTGGCTCACCCGGTTTCGCTGGCGGTAGAAACCTTTGGCACGGGTAAAATCAGCGATGAACGCATCGTGGAACTGGTTGAAAAACACTTTGACCTGCGTCCGGCGGCTATCATACAGTACCTTGATTTGCGCAAACCGATATTCAAGAAAACGGCAGCATACGGGCATTTTGGGCGCACCGATATTGAATTTACATGGGAACGCACTGACAAAGCCGAACTTCTGCGTCAGGAAGCCGGGTTATAACCGCTGTTTTATTGGTAGGGGTGGTTTGCGAACCACCCCTACAGCCTACCTTAAAATTGAGGCATACCCTAAACGGTTTGTTAAATTGACAAAATACGGCTTGATACATATAATGTAAAATTGCGGTTTATGGGCGGGTTATGCCTCAATAATTGTTTCACGGCGTGGTGATGGGGATAAACGCAGGAGATTGGCGAATGGGTATCGGCAGTCTCTACGGTGTCGCAATTACCTCAAAGAGTAGGTGTCGTAATTCAACAAACGTATGTGAAAGCATAAAATGGTGTTAAGTCCAAAGCGAAACGGAGAAAATTTGTTTCGCTTGTTTTGCTGTTTGTAAAAAAATGCCTATTTGGGTGGGTGATGGTGGGTGTGTTAATGATTTGTGTATTAAATAAAAGGAGAGTTTCTGTCTAATGGCGATGCTACCCAAGAAAAAATATTCGCGTACTCCCGACGTTCTGGATTTGCCGAAGTTGATTGATATCCAGCTAAATGCCTATGTCTGGTTTCGGGAGGTGGGGTTAAGAGAATTGTTTGCTGAGATCTCTCCCATTGTGAGTTTTAATAAAAACTTAGAACTTCACTTTCTTGATTATCGGTTTGAAGAACCAAAGTATTCGGAGGTAGAGTGCCGCGAGCGCGATATTTCGTATGCCAGTTCGTTGTGGGTAAAGGTTCAGCTTGTTAACAAAGAAACAGGCGAAGTGTCCGAGCAAGAGGTCTTTATGGGAGATTTCCCCAAGATGACCAGAAATGCCACGTTCGTTATCAATGGCGCCGAACGGGTGGTGGTATCGCAATTGATACGTTCACCGGGCGCGTATTTTAGCGTGGTAGAAGACCGCTCCACGGGACGGGCGTTGTCAGCCGCAAAACTCATTCCCAATCGGGGCGCTTGGTTGGAGTTCGAAACGTCGCGCCGCGATTTGATTTCCGTGAAGGTTGACCGCAAACGGAAGTTACCGGTTACGGTGCTGTTGCGTGCCATCGGGTTAAGTTCCGATGAGGAAATTTTGGAACGGTTTGAAGACGTTGATGACGACCCGGACCATCCGTTTATAACGGCTGCAATTGAAAAAGACACGACCAAAACACAAGAAGATGCGTTGTTGGAGTTCTATAAACGCCTGCGCCCCGGCGACCCCCCCACAAAAGATAACGCCGAGAACTTTATGGAATCGCTTCTTTTCTTGCCGCGCCGATATGATTTAGGGCGCGTTGGACGGTATAAACTCAATCGTCGATTGGGTATTAGCGTTCCGTTGAGCCAGCGAGTGCTGACGCAGGAAGACATTATCGAAGTGGTGCGGCGGCTCATCAATATTAATAACGGGAAAATCCGCGCCGATGATATTGACCATTTGGGCAATCGCCGCGTAAAAACTGTTGGCGAGCTGGTGCAGAATCAATTGCGGATTGGGTTATTGCGTTTAGAGCGAGTGGTTAAAGAGCGCATGTCCATCAAAGACCCCGACCAAATTTCGCCGATGTCACT
>CAYZQQ010000167.1:0-7063 GCA_964480075.1 uncultured Anaerolineaceae bacterium | reverse complement strand
CATGGTCTTTTAAATCACTGGGGTAACTTTGTCTATGTTCATGGGTTATCATACCTTATATTCTGACGCTTTTCTACCCAATTTGCAATTTTAAAACACTTTCTTAGAAAAACGATTTGAACGATTGCCCAGCTTGGAAAAGCGGTTTGTCATTATTCGCTCTATTCCTATTCAAGACCCGGGATAAATATTTTCTTGGAACTTCCTAACTGCTGAGTAAATACTAATATTGAACTAAATGAAAAATGAAATACCAACAGGATTTAACTGATTTTCTGATGATGTGGAGTGTAATAATGCAAAGGAAGTTAATAAAAAACTTGAGTTTTGTTGCAATATTCTTTTTTATTGTAGGTTGCGCTTCAGTAAAACCTATTATTCCCATTGTGGAAAGAACTGTTTATGCTCCATCTGTTTTGGAGACAGAGCAATCATTTGTAAATTCCCCCGTTTCCCCTATTATTCAAGCACAACCAACTGTTTTTCCTAATCCAAAATATGGTCAAGCAGCAGTGTATGGAAGCTTAATATCTAGCATGACACAAATACCTATTGCGGAAACTGCCGTTTATTTAACTAGGGGAATAGGGGAAAATAGTGATTTATTACCACCTATATTGATAGGCCCTTTAGATAATGATATAATAGGTTTTACTGATAAACAAGGAAATTATATGTTTTCTGATGTTCTCCCTGGTATTTATTATCTGATAATTTGGTCGCCAGTTAATTGGGTACCGTTATCTAATGCTGTCACCAATCCAAATGAGCCCCTTCAGCTTGTTCTAAAAGAAAACCAGGCACTTGATAATGGGGAAATAATTGTTAATTGGCCATAAAAATGGAAATAAAAGCGAAAAAAATTATCATTAAATTAAAAAATAATCCAATAAAATTTTTGATAAGAGTGTTGCAAAAACTACTAATAGGCCCGATAAAATACGGAACACATAATGACTATAATGCAGCCCAATATTGGGAAGATCGTTTTTTGCAACACGGATTATCTATAAGAGGAAGTGGTGATGAAGGGTTATCTTCAGAAGAAAACCAAAGAATATATGATGAGGTTGCAAAAAAATTTATAGAATTAAGCAAAGGATGGGGAGTTAATTTCCAAAAAGCTAATATATTAGAAATAGGATGTGGGTCTGGTTTCTATACACAACTGTTGTATGAAATGGGGGTTGTTTCCTATGTTGGGATTGATATTACAGATGTTTTGTTTTTGCACCATAGAGAAAAATTTCCCTTATACGAATTTAAAAAGAAGGATATTACAGTTGATAACTTGGATGGTCAATATGATGTGATTATTATGATAGATGTGATAGAACACATCGTTAATGAAGACAAATTTTCTTTTGCAATGGGAAATATCAAGAATAAATTGAAGGATGGTGGAGTATTCATAGTGTCTCCAATTGTAAACGAGAACAAGAAGCATTTATTTTACGTACGTCATTGGTCAATACAAGATATGAAACGTCAGTTCAGGGAATGTAGTTTTAGTGAACCACTTCCATTCAGAGATGGAAATATATTTGTAATTAAGAAATAACTTTCTATGTACCTCATCATCCAGATTCCCTGTTACAACGAAGCCGACACGCTTCCACAGACCATTGCCGCACTGCCGACCCAGACCCCCGGTGTTGACCGCATCGAAACCCTCATCATCGACGACGGCAGCGCCGATGACACGATTGCGGTGGCGCAGCAACTTGGCGTTGACCACATCGTCCGCCACCCGCATAACCGCGGGTTGGCGGCGGTGTTTCAAACCGGCATTGACGCTTGCCTGCAACTTGGCGCGGACATCATCGTCAATACGGATGGCGACAATCAATACCCCGGCGACCAAATTCCGCAGTTGATTGCCCCCATTCTGGCGGGCAACGCCGACATGGTCATCGGCGACCGGCAAACACACACCATCAAACACTTTTCGCCCGTGAAACGCCTTTTGCAACAATGGGGAAGTTGGGTGGTGCGCGTCGCCTCCGGTACGGAAGTATCCGATGCCACCAGCGGTTTTCGCGCCATCAGCCGTGATGCGGCCATGCGGTTGTCCATTTTTACCAAATACACCTACACCCTCGAAACTATCATTCAGGCAGGGAAAAAAGGATTGATTGTTGCCAGCGTTCCCATTCGGGTGAATGCCCCCCTCCGCGAATCGCGGCTCATCAAAAGCAACTGGGGGTACATCAAACGCAATGCCGCCACAATTTTGCGCCTGTACACGTTTTATGAGCCGTTGAAAACGTTTTCCTATCTCAGCCTGCCTTTCTTTTTGGTGGGCATGGTGTTGTTGGGGCGTTTTTTCTATTTTTATTTGTCCGGCGACATTAACACGATGGGGCGTTTTATCCAATCCGTGATAATCGGCGGTACATCGCTCACGCTGAGTTTTTTGATTTTTGTGCTGGGGGTGATTGCCGATTTGATTGCCGCCAATCGCCGGTTGACGGAAGAAACACTGTACCGCATCAAACAATTGAAAATGAACAATCCCGACAGCGACATTCCACACCTGTTAACCCCAAAAGAATAACCCCCCAAATGGCGATTCATCCCCCTTGTGATATAATCTTGGCAGACTGTACACAAACAGGATGATGATGACGCCCGATTCAACCCCACAGGAAATTCCCCATATTGACTTGACCGGTACAGTGGTCGGTGGTTTTCGGCTGGATGAACGGTTGGGCGGCGATGCCCGCACGGCGGTGTATCGCGCCCGAAAATTGCTGGAAGCGGGCGAATATGCCGTGAAAATCGTGCAGGCGGGTTTTGCCCCCGATTCAACGTTTGCACGCCAATTTGAAGCGTATACGCGCGTTCTGCGTGCCGTTCGGCATCCAAGTGTGGCAACGGTACACACTGCCGGCACGTTTGAATATGGCTATTTTATGGTGATGGATTATGTGGCGGGCGAAACGCTGGCACAGCGAATGGCGCGCGGGCGACTCTCGCCGCAGGAAATTCAATCTATCATCCATGATGTCGCTGCCGGGCTGCACGCACTGCATCAGAAAGATATTGTTCACCGGAATATCACCCCCAATAATGTAATGCTTTCCCCATCCGGCACCGCGATTATAACCGATTTTGGGATAGCATTACTCCCCAACGATACCGGATTTTCGGCATTACGACATGCCATCACCCTGCCGTATTACGTTGCGCCCGAACTGCTGACCGGCGCATCTGCCACCCCCGCCGCCGATATTTACGCGCTGGGCGTGCTGCTGTTTGAAATGCTCGCCGGAACGCCGCCGTATGTGGCTGCGTCGCCGTTGGGCGTGTGGCAAAAACATCAGGTTGCCACCATACCGAACATTCAGGATTTCGCCCCGGATGTTCCCAACACGGTTAAATCGTTGCTGGAGCAGGCATTGGCAAAAGACCCCGCCGCGCGTTTTGGCTCTGCCCCGGAATTGGCGGAAACGCTGGCGAACGTTTGGCGGGATGATGAGATTTCAACCGTATTGCCGGTCGGGTCATCCGGTGGAACGGTCATTTTGCCGCCATTGTTTTCGACACAACAGAAGAAGGCTCAAACTAAAAAACAGAGTATCGGGCGGGGAAAACGATGGATTTTTGTTGCAACGATGTTGCTATTGCTGGCGATTTTTTCAGCGTGGGGACAAACTTTGCTCAACCCGAAACCCCACTTGGATGCTTCGCTATCGGCAGCGACACCCACACCCACGCCATCACCCACGCTCACGCTCACCATTTCGCCAACAGATACCCCGCTGCCCACCGCTACCCGCGCCGCACCGACTCCCATTCCACCGACACGAATTCCCACCGTCGCCCCCACATCCTCTGCCACCGCGACGATTGCGCCATCACCCACGGTTGCCGCGCCAACCGTTACCCCAACTATTTCCGATTTACTGGCAGACTTGCGGGGGAAAATCCTATTCAAAACCAATCGTAACGGCACGGTCGAAATTTTTCAGATGGATGCCGATGGCTCGCATCAAATCTCGCTGTCCACTGCTCGTGCCTTTCTGTACAACGAAGCCGTGCGCTGGGAAGCATTCTCCGGCAATCATCAGCAGACGGTCGCGGTTCGGGGGGCAGGGCAGTTTGATTTGTGGTGGGTAAATTTGGCTGATGGAACGGAGACCCGGCTCACCAGCAACCCCGCCGCTGATTATGACCCGGTATGGTCGCCCATCAATGCCCGTATCGCGTTTGTCTCGGAGCGTACGGGCAACGGCAATTTGTATCTGTTTAATTTGGAAAATGGTGGGTTGCAACAACTGACGGATGATGCCAATGCGTTTGATAAACACCCGTCATGGTCGCCCGATGGGCGCGAGCTGGCTTTTTGGTCGAATCGCGGGGGGCAGAATCAGCGCCAAATTTGGCGGATGGACGTGGAGGATGACTCGGTTGTCAATCTGTCGCAAAACAATTTTGATGATTGGGACCCGGTTTGGGTAAAGTGAGCATCAGCCTTCGGAGGCAACCACCGGCAGGGTGATGGTAAATGTGCTGCCTTCGTTTTCGTGGCTATTGACCCAAATTTTGCCGCCATGCCGTTCGATAATTGTTTTGACGATGGATAACCCCAGCCCACTGCCGGGAATTTCGTTGTGCCCGGGGGCATGGGCGCGGAAAAATTTCTCGAAAACCATAGGGATGCTGTCAGCGGCAATACCGATACCGGTATCGCGTACCGAAACGGTGGCTTCAGTTCCCTGCTGATGGAGCGACAGCGTCACGGTGCCTGCCGGTGGGGTATATTTGATGGCATTTCCCACCAGATTATCAATCGCCCGGGAAATGAGGGTAGGGTTGCCGTGAGTCACGGTATGGGGCGAGGAAAGGTTATATTGCAAGTCGATTTTCTTTGTATTTGCCAGCGGCTCAAAGGTGCGATATGCGTTTTCTACCATCTCTTCCAGCGAAATATCGCATGTGAAAAAATCCTTCAGGCTTTCCAGCCGGGTTAAATCCAGTAAATCGGTAATAAGCCGACTCATCTGATTGGCGGCTTTGCCGAGGATGTCCAAATCTGCTTCCTGCTGCGCGTTTAACGCCCCATCCATCTTTATCAATTCCGCATGTCCTTTTATGGCTGCCAACGGGGCTGATAAATCGTGGGTAAAGGTGGTAATAAATTCCGACTTCATTTTATCCAGCGTTTTTAACGCCGAAATATCGTGCAACAACGTGAGCGTCCCGACGCTGGGAATTTCGACGATGCTGGTCAGCATACTGCGCCCGTCGGGCAGGTCTAGCCCGTTGTCGGAGGGAGCGGCGGCGGCAATTTGCTCAATCAATTTGGTAAGCGGCGTAACCTCTGCCAGTAAGCGATTTTGCCATGTACCGGGGGGAATATTGAGTGCGGTTTCGGCGGCTGGATTGGCGAAAATAATACGCTGGCTGTGGCGGGCGGTTACAATGATGGCATCCAGACTGCTGGTAATAATGGCGGACAGCATCGCTTGCTCGTGCTCCTGCTGGCGAAACAGCCGGGCATTTTCCAGCGCGATGACAGCTTGCCCGGCGATAGCGTTCAATAGCGATAAGTCATCGGCATTAAAAAAGTTGGGTTTAGCGGCGTGGTTGATGGTGATAATACCCAATACGTTTTCGTGCCGCAGAATGGGCGCTGCCATTACCGACCGGGCTTGATACGGTTGATTCAAATAGGTCAACCAGCGAGCATCATCGGCGGTATCGTTGATAATGTCTCCCCGCCCATGACGCAGTACCCAACCCGCAAACCCTTCGGATAGCACACGCCCCACGATGGTCTGAGCTTCTCCTTCCGCCAGATTGTCGCGCTGTAAAATATAATCAGATACACGGCGCTGGTCGTCAAATAAAATTACCGAGCCACCCGTGGCGTTCAAATGTCTCACGGTTAAATCAATTACCCGTTGTAACATCTTATCCAAATTTAAGTCTTTATTCAGTTCATCGCTAACTTGAGTGAGAAATTGCAGCAGTTCTTGCATTTTTATGACCTTATATGTGGAAACAGATAAAACGTGTACAATGAATCCACCACCATTAAAACTTGTAGCAATGTCATTCCCGCGAAAGCACCCAAATAACGGGCGCAGGCGGGAATCCATAGGTGTGGCTATGGATTCTAGATAATTTCCTTTGGAAATTTTCGGAATGACATTGCTGATAGCTTAAGTTGTAGGGTGTTTATCTGTTTCCTCAATTAATATTGTATGGGTCACCGTGTTTCATCGTAAAAAGGACGTATGAGCGTACAAAGCAGTGAGACTATAGTACTATGTCAGTATACCACGAATCTTTGTACCCGAACAATTTGATAGGGGAAAATGATGTGCGAGTGTGACAGATTTGTCAATTGAGCGTACTTCGGATACCCTAGATGATAATAATCTGATTTGAGAAATTAGGAAAAAACAATGTTTTTTGACCATGCGAAAATTTTTGTGCAGGGCGGGCGCGGCGGAAATGGTTCCAGCGCGTTTCGCCGAGAAAAATATGTGCCCTACGGAGGTCCCGCCGGTGGAAGTGGCGGGCGCGGTGGGCATGTAATCTTGAAAGTTGACCCTCAATATAATACGCTGTTGCAATTTAAACGCAAACGCCACTTTAAAGCCGCATCCGGTGAACACGGACGTGGTAGAAAACAATATGGCGCCAAAGGGGATGACTTGATTGTTGTTGTGCCACCCGGCACAGTGGTGCGAAATGCTGAAACCAATGCTATTTTAGCTGATTTGGTCGAAATTGGGCAAACATACGTTATAGCTCATGGAGGTATCGGCGGGCGGGGAAATGTGGCATTTAAAACATCCACCCGGCAGGCGCCCCGGCTGGCAGAACGCGGATTACCCGGCGAAGAACGCTGGATTGTTTTGGAACTGAAACTCATCGCCGATGTGGGAATTATTGGTATGCCCAATGCCGGGAAAAGTACGCTGCTGGCTTCGGTAACCGCTGCCAAACCCAAAATTGCCAACTACCCGTTTACCACCCTGCAACCCAATTTAGGGGTGGTGGGGGTCGATTCGCGCGATTTTGTGATGGCGGATATTCCCGGTCTCAT
>CAYZQQ010000166.1:0-7064 GCA_964480075.1 uncultured Anaerolineaceae bacterium | reverse complement strand
ACCTTCGGCGCAAGAAACAGTCACCGCGCGACAGCAAGCCACCGCTACCGCAGCGATGTTCACGCCGACGCCAACGCTATCCACCACTGTAGCGGCTACCCCGACTGTTATTGCACCCACGCCCACCATTAACGTTATCAGCGGCAATGCACTGACGCAGGCTCGCACCAAATGGGAAACCACCGTGCAACAAAAATCGGGGTTAACGCCCACCGATTTGCGAGAGGTTGTTAAACGCCAACTCATTCGCCAAAAAGTGAAGGATGCCATTGCCGCCGAAGCCAGCACAACCGGATTACAGGCGCACGCCCGCCATATTATGGTTGACACGGAAGACGAAGCCAAAGCGGTAAAAGCGCGGCTGGATGCCGGGGAAGATTTTGCCGCAGTAGCGCAAGAAGTGTCAAAAGACACCAGTACGGCATCCGCCGGCGGTGATTTGGGCTGGTTCCCACAGGGAGTGATAGTAAAAGAATTCGACGATGCGGCATTTAGTTTGCCCATCGGAACAATCAGTGACCCCATTCAAACTAAATTCGGATGGCACATACTGCAAGTGATGGCTCGTGAAGACCATGAGCTCAGCGCACAATATCTTTCGCCGGTGCAAAGCAAAGCCTATAACGATTGGCTCAAAGAGACTCGTACGGCGGCGAATATCAAAGACAATTGGACAACAGATGACGCGCCGCCAGACCCATTGGCGCAGCAACAGCAATCTCAAATCCCGCAGCAACCGTTGACGCTACCGACATCATCCTCCAACTCAACGGATGGAACACCCACCGCGCAGTAATCAATAGCCAAAACGCATCATAAAAAAGGTCGCTGTTTTCGCAGCGACCTTTGCTTTATTTCTGCTCAAATCCTTTTGTTTCGCGCACCACATATAGCGGGCGATGTTTCACTTCATCGTAAATTCTGCCCAGATATTCGCCAATAATGCCCAGGGTGATGAGTTGAATGCCGCCCAAAAATAGTACCGTTACCAGTGTGGTTGCCTGCCCGAAAAATGCCTGCGATGCCAAAAACAGCCGCGCGTAAATTACCACCAGCGCCGCGATGGCGCTCGCCCCGGCAATGGTGAATCCGGCATAGGTGGCAAATTGCAGCGGTAAATAGCTAAAGCCGGTAATGGCATCCAGCGCAAATTTAAACATTTTGCGGAACGGGTAATGGGTTTCTCCGGCAAACCGTTCTTCGCGGATATATTCCACGCCCGTTTGCCGAAACCCCACCCAACTGGTCATCCCGCGAATAAATCGGTGCCGCTCGCGCATAGTGTTCAATGTATCCACCGCTCGCCGGTCAATCAGCCGAAAATCGCCGGTATCCAGCGGAATATCAATATCGGTGATGCGGTAGATGATGCGGTAAAATAACTTCGCCGTAAATTCTTTGAACCACGTTTCGCCTTTGCGTTTGGCGCGCACCGCATACACAATCTCAAACCCAGCTTTCCATTTTTCAATCATCTGCAAAATAACCGACGGCGGGTCTTGCAGGTCGGCATCAATGATGACCACCGCATCGCCCTGAGCGTAATCCAGCCCGGCGGTCACCGCGAGTTGATGCCCGAAATTTTTGGCAAATTCAATGATTTTCACGCGCGAATCGGTGGCGTGCAGCTCACGCATAATCTCCGCCGAGCGGTCGTGACTGCCATCGTTAATCAGCACCAGCTCCCACGGCTCGCCGGTGGTGTCCAGCGTCTCTTTTATGCGGCGATACAATTCCGGCAAGTTGCCTTCTTCATTGAATACCGGAGCAATAATTGAATAACGGGGATGTTCACTCAATGGATTTATCCTTTCTCGCGTCTTGCGGCAAATAACGCTTGCACATACCACCATGCAAGCCCGATGATTGTGCCGAGTGTGTTTAAAATAACGTCATCAATATCCGTGATACGGCTGGGTATGTTCAACTGTGCCAGCTCAATACTCAAACTGAGGAGAAATCCCGTGGCGATGATGGCTACGGGGAAAAAACGGGTGGTATTAAACCGCCGAAATGTGGCGGCTAACCCGAATCCAATCGGCACAAAAATTGCGACATTGCCCACCAGATTTATAATAAAGAGCCATAACATATGCTTAAAATCGGGGCAAAACTGCACGATGCACGCAACCACTTTCGTTTGGCGAATGAACGGGCGCAAATTAACGGTCATAGCCCCCGCGCCAACGTTTGGGTTGGCTGACAGCGCCAAAAATAAAAGTACCCCCGCCACAGTGGCAGTGAACAACAGCCACGCCCATTCAATAGCTTTTCTTTTCGATTGCGCAACTTGTTTCTGCATATTCATCCGCTGGCGATATTATCTTTAAAAAATACACGTATCATTCATCCTGTTCGATTATATCCGTGCCGCACGAAATTGGCAACGTCCCCGCCGGTTTTGGGATAGCCGCCGTAATTTACGATTGTCAACCAAAACCGGCTGTGGTAAAATGAGAAGCATATCCGAATCCGGCACATGGAGGACACATCGTGGCTCAACCCAAAGGACTCATCGCGGCGGGCGACCCGCAGACCGCACGGGCGGGCGCAGTAATTTTGCAGCAGGGCGGAAATGCCGTCGATGCGGTGGTCGCGGCGGCATTCGTTTCATTTGTTGCCGAAGCTGTGCTGGTAAACATTTGCGGTGGGGGTATGGCGACCATTCATATGGCGCACAGCGGCGAGAATATCACCTTTGATTTTTTTGCCGATATGCCGCGCGGCACATTCACCCCCGAACAATCCGACTTCAAAAAAATTGTGATAGATTTTGGCGATGCTCAACAACCGTTTTTTGTTGGGCGTGCCAGCGGCGCTGTGCCGGGAGTGGTAGCGGGATTGTGTCGCTTGGCGGCAGAATACGGCACACTGCCACTCGAAACACTGTTACAACCGGCGATAGCGTTGGCGGAAAACGGTGTATCGCTGTCGCCGGCGCAGGGCTATGTGGCGCATCTGTTGCGCGATATTTTTACCGATACGCCACATGTCGCGGCGATTTTTGCCCCGCACGGCGATATTGTTCGCACCGGCGATATGATTCAAAATGTGCCATTGGCGCGAACGCTGCGCTCGCTGTCGAAACACGGTGCAGACGAATTTTATCGCGGTGAACTGGCAGAAAAAATTGTCGCCGACCAGCAGGCGAACGGGGGACTCATATCCCTCGCCGATTTGCAAGCGTATCAGGTGAAAAAAAACTCACCCATCAGCGTGACATATCGCGGTCACACCATTTTGCTGCCATCGACGGCATCCGTGGGTGGCGTGTTGATTGCGTTTACGCTGAAACTGCTGGCTCACATTGACCTGCCTGCATTCGCGGTAGACAGTTTATTTCGGTATCGGGCGCTGGCAGAAGCATTTCGATTGACGAATGTGGCGCGACAGGATTTGCGGCTTGATGACGCGGGGATAGCGGCATTTTTACAGCCGGCGCATGTGGCATCGTATACCACAAAATTACAGACTATTCTGCAAAATACCGCCGTCCCGCCCCACGAACCCATATTTTCACCCGGCTCACGCGATACCACTCACATCAGTGTGATGGATGCGGCGGGAAACATTGCCAGTGTCACCACTTCGGCGGGGGAGAGTGCCGGATATTTTGTGGCGGATACCGGGATGCTGATGAACAACATTTTGGGCGAAATTGACCTCCACCCCAATGGATTCCATACCGCACCGCCGGGAAGCCGTCTGCAAACGATGATGAGTCCCGCTATTGTGCTGCGCGATGGCGCGCCGGTGCTGGCGCTGGGCAGTGGCGGCAGCACGCGCATCCGCTCGGCAATCGTGCAAGTATTGTCAAATGTGCTGGATTTTGGAATGCCACTGGATGTTGCCGTGGCATATCCGCGCCTGCATTTTGAGGCAGGCGTGCTGCAGATGGAAGGAGGAGCGCCTCCAAAAATTGTGGGGTCGCTGCAGAAGTTGGGGTATCGGGTGAATCGTTGGCACGGGAAAAATATGTATTTCGGCGGCGTGCATGCAGTGGGGGCGCTGCATAGAGACTGGCGTGCAGTGGGCGATTCGCGGCGGGGGGGTTCGGCGGTGGCGGTGGATATTCCGGTGACATCGACAGCGCAATGAATTTTCGTAAAACAATTGTTTTGGCGGTACAATACCTGTAAACAATCATCGCGACGTGCTGATGCACCCACAGCTTTCAGAAAAATTAACTGAATATCAATTGCACACCGAAATGACGCGCACCGATTATTTTTCGGTGATAACGGCTACGCGTATCGCTGATAATCGTTCTTTATTGCTGGTGGTATTGAACCCCGACATGCCATACGATGCGTATTTTGTGCGGCGTTTTAAAGATGTGGTGGAGCGCAATAAAAAGCTTGACCATCCCCACATTTTGAAGACGCTGGCAGTCATAGAAACCGATGGATTGCTGATGTGCACGCTCGATTTTCCCGGTGGCGAGCCACTGGAAACATATCTGCGGCAACATACATCACTCCCCATCACCGAGGTTACCGCACGGGTGCGTCAAATTGCCACTGCGCTCGATTACGCGCACGGACAGGCATTGCGGCACGGCAATCTTTCGACGAACGCCGTGTTTGTGGATGGCGATAGCGTATATCTAGCCTGTTTTGGACTGGCACAACTGTTTGAGGAAGTGGGGCAGGTAGAAACGGCACATCCCTTCGCCGATAATCGTTATCTGTCTCCGGAACGATTGCACGGCGAAAGCCCCAGCCGCGCAGCCGATTTGTATGCGCTCGGCGTGCTGTGCTATCAAATGCTCACCGGCGTTTTGCCATTTGCTGCCGATGAACGGGTATCTCGCCGCGAGCTGCCTGTGCCGCCGCATACATTGAATGGACGGGTGCGTCCGGCGGTGAGTGAGGTGGTACTGCGCATGCTCTCACGCGGCGTGGAATTGCGACAGACCACCGGCGCAGAATTTGTGCGCGCGCTGCAAGTGGCGGCAGAAGGTTCCGCCCCGATGCGTCCCATTACCGCCGCTACTATTGCCGTAAAAATACCTGCCGCATCGGCTTCACCGCGGTTGCCGGTGTCGAGCAAACGGCTGGGATTGATAGCCGTTATGGCGCTGGTGGTATTGCTGGCGCTGGTCGGGGGGTTTGGGCTGATAACCCGCTGGGAGCAGGTTACCCAAATTTTTCCACGTTCTCGTCCCGCTCCCAGCGCGATGGTGGCGACGCCTGTTTTGCCCACCCCGATGCCGCAATCGTTGCCAACGGCACTCTCACCGTCGCCCACGCCGACCCCCATCATTTCCACTGCGACTCCCGTACCTTCGCCGAAAGCTGCTACACCGGTTGCTGATTCAACCGTCACGGCGGGCAGCCCATTTTCTCAATTGGTTTTGGCAGAAGGAATATCAGACAATTATCATCCGGTAAACCCAAACACCGTATTTAGCACCGGCACAAAAGCTGTATATTTATTTTTCCATTATCAGGGCATAACGCCCGGCACGCCGTGGCAGGTAGAGTGGCGCTACAACGGTTCAACCGTGCAAACGGGCAGTGATAATTGGAGTGCAGATTACGGCACAGTGGGCACGGCGTGGGTTTTTTACAAGCCGATAGACGGGTTTAAGACAGGAGAATATTCAGTGCGGTTGGCGATTAACGGTAAAGTTGTCGCCACTGCTGTATTTGAAGGGCCGTAGTTTATCTATCTCATTGACAGACTCCAAAAGCTCTTTTATACTAAATGTGAACCGTTACACTTTTAAACGAGGCATAGGCTATGCGCGAAAAAATTTTAGTCGCAGATGACGAAATCTATATATTAGATGTTTGTCACCGTATTTTGGGCAAGATATATGATGTCACTGTGGTACATAGTGGATTGGAAGCCATTCAAATAGCCGAAGGGCAGCACTTTGATTTGTTGCTGACCGACATTAAAATGCCCGGAATTGACGGGTTGGAAACTGCCCGCGAAATAAAAAAAATCCACCCCGATATGATGTGTATCACCATGACCGGGTTCAGTACGATGGAAACCGCCATCAAAGCGTTGCGGCTGGGCGTGGATGAATTTGTCATCAAACCGTTTGCGCCGGAAGAACTCACTTTAGCGATTGACCGCGCTTTTGAAAAAGACCGTCTGCGCCAAGAAAACATCCGCCTTAAATCGCTGATGCCGCTCTTTGAATTTAACCGGATGTTGATGAGTACAACTGATACGGATATTTTGCTAGAAAAGGTGGTATCGCTGGCAACTTCGGAAGTGCAGGCAGATAGCGCCGCGCTGTACACTTTGAACGACCTAGGCGATTTTGTGTTGCGCCATCAACAAGGGTTGACGCCCTCACAATTGGACGTGTTAGAATCACAAGGATTGCCAATTGCCATTCGAACGAAAGATGAACCGTTCTTCGCGGATATTTCATCTGCCAAAGATGTGGCTGTGCAAAACGTGTTACACCGGTTGGGGGTAAAATGTGTCGTATCTGCACCGATTACGGGGCAGGGAAATTTACATGGCGTGCTGATACTTTTTAAGCACCGGGGAATGTTTTCGCAGAGTCAGTGGAATTTTTTAGGCATAATGGCTGGGCAGGTCGCAATTAGTTACGAAAATGCAAAACTATTTCAAGATTTGCAACAAGCCTACGACCAGTTGAAATCGCTGGATTATTTAAAAAGCGAGTTTATCAATGTGGCAGCACACGAGTTACGGACGCCACTCGCTATTTTGATGGGGTATGCCAGTGTGGCGGCGGAGGAAGTGAAAGAAGCCCAGCGAGGGTATATGGATAGCATCGTGCGCAATGCTATCCGTTTGCAGCGGTTAATTGACGATTTGCTGAATATGCAGCACATTGAAAGCGGTGAAATGCAGGTAGATTACGAGCTTACCCAAATTGCTGATATTATTCAAGTTGTCATTAACGATATGACAGTGCTGGCGCGTAAAAAGAATATTATTATTTCGGTAAAATTGCCACCGAATATCCCCAAATTTCTGGTAAATAAACAACAGATAGAATTGGTACTGATAAATCTGATTAGCAATATCGGAAGAGCGTAGTGTAGGGGATGAGTGCGCCTATAGTTGCT